>NZ_SMKP01000094.1:0-38591 GCF_004349015.1 Nonomuraea diastatica | reverse complement strand
GCGTCGGGAAGGGGTGGTGCGGTTCACGGAGCTGGCCGGGCAGGGCGTGCTCGGGCTGCTCGACCAGGCGGACGCCCAGGCGTTCTCGGCCGCGCTGCTGGCTCCGCTCACCGGTTACGGCTCCCGGGCCGGCCTCGTGGAGTCCCTGCGCGCGTACCTGGAGAGCAACGGCCACTGGGACGCGGCGGCGCAGCGGCTCGGCGTGCACCGGCACACGCTGCGCTACCGCATGAAACGCGTGGCCGAGCTGCTCGGCCGCGACCTCGACGATCCGGGTGTCCGCGCCGAGTTGTGGTTCGCGCTCGAAGCGGCCCGCCGCTGATCGTCAGCGCCGGAGCGTGGACGCGGCTGATCGTCGGCGGGGTGCGGACGCGGCCGATCGTCGGCGGCGGAGCGCCGACGCGGCCGTCATGCCTGCTTGTTCACCTGGTAGCAGCAGATGGTCGCCATCGTGACCGCCTCGAACGTGCGCCCGTCGCGCAGGTGCCCGGCACGCTCCAGGCTGATCGCCCCCTGGGCCGCCGCCCACAGCGCGTCCGCGATCTTGCGGGGCTGGGTCGGGATCAGGTAGCCGGCGGAGATGCAGTCGGCGATCACACGGTCAAGGATGTTGAGTGCGGCGCGGGCGAGGGTCCTCGCGCGCTCGCTGGGCTCGAAGCCGGGGATCGCCCGCTCGAACATCAGGCTGTAGTAGCCGGGCTCGGACAGGCACACCTGACGGTAGGCGGGCCCGAGAGCGGTCAGGTGCTCGAACGGGCTGCGTCGCTGCGGCACCGATTCCAGGTAGCGGCGGAAGCGCTCGAACCCCTCCAGATAGAGGGCCTCCGCCAGACCCTCCCGATTGCCGAACATCGTGTAGATGACGGTCGTCGTGCACCCTGCCTCCGCGGCGATCCTGCGCATGGTGAGGCTGTCGGGGCCGTCGGTCTCGAGCAGGTTGACGGCCACGTCGAGGAGGTGGGAGCGGAGTTCGTCGTGGCTGGCGCGCTCTCCCTTGAGGTAAGCACCCTGGAGCCCCAGCGGCGCCGAGGTCATGAGACCTCCTTAGCGGCCAAGGAGCTATGTGTCCTTGTGACCTCACGGTGTTCGGTCACGGGGCCCACGCCTTTCTGATCGGGGGCCCACCACGCTGTAGACCCGCATCCGATGACTTAGCCAGAGCGACGATTGCTCAAACCACTCCGCATGGTAAACATCCCGAATTGGGTCTAGTTCCGTTACATCATGGGTATACAACAGGGCTTGTACTTAACGGTGAGGTCTCGTGAGAGTCTTGTGCACCGTGGTGTCATCCCCGGACGTCGGCTTCGCATAACGTCTGAACTATGGACGTGCGTACCTTCTGGCTGGCCGGCCGCCCGGCGACCGGGGACTCCGAGCTCACTGTCACCAACCCCCACGACGGCCGCGAGGTCGGCAGGCATTCCGTGCCCACGGACGCGCAGGTCGAGGAGGCCATCGCCGCGGCGCACGCGGTCGCGGATCAGGCCGCCGCGCTGCCCGTGCACGTGCGGGCCGAGGCGCTGGCCCACGTCTCGCGGCGCATCGAGGAGCGGGCCGACGAGATCGCCCGCCTGATCACCGCCGAGAACGGCAAGCCGATCTTCTGGGCGCGCGGCGAGGTCACGAGGGCCGTCGCCACGTTCCGGTTCGCCGCCGAGGAGACTCGCCGCTGGTCCGGCGAGGCGCAGCGGCTCGACACCGAGCCGGCCGCGGCCGGGCGCCTGGCGTACGTGTCGCGGGTCCCGTACGGGCCCGTGCTGGCGATCACCCCGTTCAACTTCCCGCTGAACCTCGTCGCGCACAAGGTCGCCCCGGCCATCGCCGTCGGCGCCCCCGTCATCGTCAAGCCCGCGCCCGCCACGCCGCTGTCGTCGCTGCTGCTGGGCGAGCTCCTGGCCGAGACCGACCTGCCCGCGGGCATGTTCTCGGTGCTGCCGGTCCCGAACGAGCGCGCGGCCGGCCTGGTGCAGGACGCGAGGCTGCCCGTGGTGTCGTTCACCGGCTCGGCGCCCGTCGGCTACGCCATCGCCGACCAGGTGCCGCGCAAGCACGTCACGCTGGAGCTGGGCGGCAACGCGGCGGCGGTCGTGCTGGCCGACGCCGACCTCGACTGGGCGGCGCAGCGCATCGCCCTCTACTCCAACTACCAGGGCGGCCAGAGCTGCATCGCCGTGCAGCGGGTGATCGTCGAGCAGCCGGTCCACGACGCCTTCGTCGAGCGTCTGGTCCCGGCCGTCGAGGGGCTCGTCACCGGCGACCCCGCGGACGAGAAGACCCAGGTGGGCCCGCTCGTCTCCGAGGCCGCCGCCGAGCGCGTGGAGCAGTGGGTCAACGAGGCCGTGGCGGCCGGCGCCGAGGTGCTCGCGGGCGGCATCCGCGAAGGGACGTCCTACACCCCGACGGTGCTGGCCGGCGTGCCCCACGACGCCAAGGTGGCCCGCGAGGAGGTCTTCGGGCCCGTCATGATTCTCCAGCCCGCCGCCTCCGTCGACGACGCCTACGCGATGGTCAACGACTCGAAGTACGGCCTGCAGGCGGGGGTGTTCACGCGCTCGCTGGACGCCGCCTTCCTGGCCAACCGGGAGCTGAAGGTGGGCGGCGTGGTCGTCGGCGACGTGCCGTCGTACCGGGCCGACCAGATGCCGTACGGCGGGGTCAAGGACTCGGGTATC
The DNA here is from genome assembly GCF_004349015.1 of Nonomuraea diastatica. Classification (NCBI taxonomy): domain Bacteria; kingdom Bacillati; phylum Actinomycetota; class Actinomycetes; order Streptosporangiales; family Streptosporangiaceae; genus Nonomuraea; species Nonomuraea diastatica. The sequence goes on along the minus strand of NZ_SMKP01000094.1, from coordinate 35,916 downwards.
GGACGTGAAGGGCTGCGCTCGGCGATGACGGACTACACGTACGAGAAGGTCATGGTGCTGACCGGATTGCCGCTCTGAGGGCAGGGAAAAGCTATTGCTCCGCATATCAGCACCCTGGTAGACGTGGCCGGTCTACTGATGGGAGATCTCATGCTGACCGGAGACCGCGTGCGCCTGCGCGCCCTTGAACCAGCCGACAGCGAAGCCCTGTGGCGCTGGTATCACGATCAGGAGGTGGGGCGGTGGATGAACGGCTCGCCGCCCATTTCCCTCGCCCAGAACATGGAGAAGGGCGCCAACCGGCCGCGCAACACCTTCGAGCAGATGGTGCTGGGCATCGAGACGCTCGACGGCGGGCGCCTGATCGGCTATGTCGCGCTCGGTGACACCGACTTCATTCAGGGCGAGACCACCCTGCAGAGCATCGCCATCGGTGACCATGATCACCGGGGAGGCGGCTACGCGACGGACGCGCTGCGCCTGATCTGCAGGTACGCCTTCGAGGAGATGGGTTTGCACCGTGTGATGCTCTGGGTGGTGGCCGACAACACGGCCGCCGTGCGGGCGTACACCAGGGTGGGGTTCGTCGAGGAGGGGCGGCGGCGCGAGTCGTTCCGCACCAAGGGGAAGTGGCACGACTTCCTCATGATGGGGCTGCTGGAGTCGGAGCTGAAATGACCTGGCACGCCGGTCAGGCGCGTCCTGCCATGGTGTAGAGAGCCTTGGCGGCGTCGCCGAAGTAGGGGCCGTACATCGTGCGCTGGTCGTCGCTGTACTTGAAGCTGCTCAGCGAGGTGATCGTGCCCCTGCCGGTGGCGGCGTTGAACGTGGTCATCCAGGGGCCGCCGCTGGAGCCCGCCGTCATGGCGCAGCCGAGGCCCTGGTCGCGGGTCTGCCCGTGCGGGTCGTTCCGCAACCGTCCCGCGCAGTAGACCAGGTGCCCGCCGTCGTACGGCGGGTCGGCGGGATAGCCGAAGCCGTACGCCTGGCCGCCGCGTGGCGCGTTGAAGGCGATCTCCTGGGTGCCGACCACGTCGGCCACGTGCCTGCCGCGTGACGTGGCCAGGGCGACCATGCCGACGTCGTAGTTGTCGTCGCCGCTGCGCGACCACGGGTCGGGGACGAACATGCGGCGGGCGGTGTACTGTCCGAACGGCGCCTTCCCGCCGGACCCGTAGCCCGGGACGAACGTCCAGTTCGCCGCCCACTCGCCGGCGCCGTCCTTCACGCAGTGGCCGGCGGTGACCACGAGGTCCTTGTTGGCGCTTTTGACCGTGCTGGCCGAGCAGACGAAGTCCGCCCCGGCCACGGTCAGGAACACGCGGCCCGTCGTCCTGGCGACGAGGCCGCCGGAACCCCAGCGGGTGCCGACGGTGCTGGCGCTCGGCGCGGCGGCCGCGTGGTGGCGGGGCACGGCGGTTCTCGCCGTGCGGCCGGGAACGGCCTGACCGGCGGTCTGACCGGTGAGGGCGGGGAGCACGCGCCCGCCGGTCAGGTCGCTCAGCAGGCCCTTGCCGCTCGTGACGAGGCCGAGCAGTTCGATCGGCAGGGCCTTGGCCATGCGCTGCGGCGTCCAGTAGTCGAGCACGCGCTGCTGATCGGCGGGCGTGCGCGCGGCCACGTGCTCGACTATCCCGGCCTGCGGCGCCACGGAGGCGGGCCCAGTGCCGGGTCCGGTCATGGACCCGGCGATGGGTGCGGTGACGGGGTGTTCGGCCTGCTGCGGTGCCGGGGCCGCGCCGACGAGCGCGGAGCCGATCAGCCCCGCGAGGAGCGGGGCCCCCGCGAGCATGGGGGTGCTCAGGGTCATGCCCCCCGAGTCTGCACCACGAGATGTGTTCTTGTGACTACTTTCGGTAAGTTGCTCAGAGAGCGTTGGTGCTTTGTGCCGCCTGATAGACGGCCTGAGCCTCATTTCCGAAATAAGGGCCGAACATCCAGTTCGGGGCGAAGTTGTATTTGAAGCTGTTGACCGAATTCTGCGTCCCGAGGCCGGTCGACTCGTTGAAGCTCAACATCCACGGACCGCCGCTCGAACCGCCGGTCATGTTGCAGGTCAGGCCGTGGTCCTCCGACATCGCGACGTCGTCGAAGGTCCGGCCGCTGCAGTGGATGAGCTTCGAGCCGTCGTACGGCGCCGCCGCCGGGTAGCCGAAGGCGTACATCTGCTGCCGTCTGGGCTGGTTGAAGGCCACGCCCTGGCCGCCCACGACGTCCACCAGCGTCTTGCCCTCCAGGGGCGCGACCACCGCGGCGGCGATGTCGAAGTTGATGTCCTCGCGGGCGTTCCACTGGGGTGTGGTCAGCAGCCGGGTGGCGGCCCAGGTGCCGAAGGGGCGCTTGCCGTTGTCGTAGCCGGGCACGAAGACCCAGTTGGTGTGGAAGGCGCCGTTCATCTTCACGCAGTGGCCGGCGGTCAGCACCACGCTCTTGTTCGCGCTGGTCACGGCCGAGCCCGAGCATGTGGCGTTGCGGCCCTGCGTGGTGAAGAAGACCCGGCCCGTGGTCTTCACGACGGCGCCGCCCTTCGTCCAGGGCGTGCCCGACGACCTGGCCGCCTGCAACGCGACGCCGTTCTTCGACGCGCCACTGGGTGGGGCCGTCCACGGGGTGCCCTCAGCGGGCTCCGCCATGGTCTTCTTCGTCCCGGTCTCGGGACCGGGCGCGTCCAGCGGAGGGGCCGCCTCCATGCGCCGCTCCGTCCAGTACGTCAGGACCTGGCGCCGCTCGGACGCCGAATCCGCCGCCGCCTTCTGCGCGGGCTCCGGCCGCACCCGTACGTGGGCCTGCGCCCCGCTCGCCGGGAGCAGGGCGGCGCTCCCCGCGGCGAGGGCCAGGGCGGAAATCAGAGCAACTTTGCGGTGCATTACGTACCTCCCGAAACCGAACGTGAGCTTCGGAAGGTAGTGGCATCGATATCCAGTTTTCTCAAGATTTGCGCGATCCGATATGGCGATATTCCGGCACAAATTAACTGAGTTATCTCGCGTCACATAAGTAAGGCACTTTGCGGCTGATCGGGGTCTCGTGCCCGAGTACGCCACGCAGCGGGGACAATGGACGGGTGCATGAACAGACCCTCCGCTCCGTCGTCGTGCTCGGCTCCACCGGCTCGATCGGCACCCAGGCGCTCGACGTCATCGCCGCCGACCCCGGCGGCTTCACGGTTCCAGGGCTGGCGGCGGGGGGTGGCAAAGTCGACCTGCTGGCCAGGCAGGCGGCCGAGTTCGGCGTCGAGGTCGTGGCGGTGGCCGACGCCTCGGCCGTGCCGGCGCTGAAGGAGGCGCTGGCCGCGCACGACGCCCACCCCACGGTGCTCGGAGGTCCTGAGGGAGTCGCCGAGGTGGCGGCGTGGCCGTGCGACACCGTGCTCAACGGCATCACCGGCGCGCTCGGCCTGACCTCCACGCTGGTCGCCCTGGAGTCGGGCAGGACACTCGCGCTGGCCAACAAGGAATCCCTCATCATCGGCGGGCCCCTGGTCAAGCGGCTGGCCAAGCCGGGGCAGATCCTGCCGGTCGACTCCGAGCACTCGGCGCTGCAGCAGTGCCTGTGGGCCTCGGGGCCCGACGGCTACGACCCCGCCGAGGTCAAGCGGCTCGTGGTCACCGCCAGCGGCGGCCCGTTCCGGGGGATGAAGCGCGCCGAGATGGCCGACGTCACCCCGGAGATGGCGCTGGCCCACCCCACCTGGTCGATGGGGCCGGTCATCACGATCAACTCCGCCACCCTGGTCAACAAGGGGCTGGAGGTGATCGAGGCACACCTGCTGTTCGACCTCGGCTTCGACCGCATCGAGGTCGTGGTGCACCCCCAGTCGATCATCCACTCCATGGTCGAATACGTCGACGGCTCCACCATCGCCCAGGCCAGCCCGCCCGACATGCGGCTGCCGATCGCGCTGGCGCTCGGCCACCCGCACCGCATTCCCGGCGCGGCCCGGCCCATCGACTGGACCAAAGCGCACACATGGACGTTCGAGCCGCTCGACGACGAGGCGTTTCCCTCCGTCGCGCTCGCCAGGCACGTCGGCAGCGCGGGCGGCACCGCGCCGGCCGTCTACAACGCCGCCAACGAAGCCTGCCTCGACGCGTTCATGCGCGGCGACCTGCCGTTCCTGGCGATCGTCGACACCGTCGCCCAGGTCGTCGAGGAGCACGACGTCACCCCGGCGGGCTCCGTCGACGAGGTGCTGGCGGCCGACGCCTGGGCCCGGGCCCGTGCGGCCGAAGTCACAGCAGGGCAGTACCGCTAACTACCTAGACTGAAAGCGTCGTCACAGTAAGGGTTGAAATGTCATCTGTAGCTCTCGGCATTCCGGCGGTGCGCCCCAAGCCGCTCGCCGAACGCCGCCACACCCGCCAGCTCATGGTCGGCAGCGTGCCGGTGGGCGGCGACGCCCCCGTCTCGGTGCAGTCGATGACGACCACGGTGACCGCCGACGTCAACGCCACCCTGCAGCAGATCGCCGAGCTGACAGCCTCCGGCTGCCAGATCGTGCGCGTGGCGGTGCCGTCCCAGGACGACGCCGACGCGCTGCCCGTGATCGCCAGGAAGTCGCAGATCCCCGTCATCGCCGACATCCACTTCCAGCCGAAATACGTGTTCGCGGCCATCGAGGCGGGCTGCGCGGCCGTACGCGTCAACCCGGGCAACATCAAGAAGTTCGACGACAAGGTCGGTGAGATCGCCCGGGCCGCCTCCGAGCACGGCGTGCCGATCAGGATCGGCGTCAACGCCGGCTCCCTCGACCCGCGGCTGCTGCAGAAATACGGCAAGGCCACGCCTGAGGCGCTGGTGGAGTCGGCCCTGTGGGAGTGTTCGCTGTTCGAGGAGCACGGCTTCAGGGACATCAAGATCTCGGTCAAGCACAACGACCCGATCGTGATGATCAACGCCTACCGCCTGCTGGCCGCCCAGTGCGACTACCCGCTGCACCTGGGCGTCACGGAGGCCGGGCCGGCCTTCCAGGGCACGATCAAGTCCTCCGTCGCCTTCGGCGCGCTGCTGGCCGAGGGTATCGGCGACACGATCAGGGTCTCCCTGTCCGCGCCGCCGGTCGAGGAGGTCAAGGTGGGCGCCCAGATCCTGGAGTCGCTCGGGCTGCGCGAGCGCGGCCTCGAGATCGTGTCCTGCCCGTCGTGCGGGCGGGCCCAGGTCGACGTCTACACGCTGGCCGACCAGGTGCAGGCCGGGCTGGAGGGCATGAAGGTCCCGCTGCGGGTGGCCGTCATGGGCTGCGTCGTCAACGGGCCGGGCGAGGCCCGCGAGGCCGACCTCGGGGTGGCCTCCGGCAACGGCAAGGGCCAGATCTTCGTCAAGGGCGAGGTCATCAAGACCGTGCCCGAGTCGCAGATCGTCGAGACCCTGATCGAGGAGGCCATGCGGCTGGCCGAGGAGATGGGCGTCGAGATCGACCTCGACGACGACGCCGGCCCTCAGGTCACGGTCGGCTGACCTGCCCTTAGACGCACGCGCAGACCCCGGGCCCGTCATCGGCCCGGGGTCTCCGACGTCCGCGGGGCGTTTTCGGTTCCTTCACTCTTTGCAACTGATCCATTACATGATGGCAAGCATTTCCCCATACCCAGCGTCATGACCCGGTCACATACGGGAGCATCGCAAGGCCTATGACATGGGAGGGGGCCGGGTGAAACGGGTAGTCGGGATTGTCGCCGGAACGGCGGTGCTCGTCGCCGGAATCGTGAGCGCGGACGGGGTGGCAGTGGCCAGTGGAACGAGAGGCGCGCCGGCCGCGCCGTCTGCGGTGGCCTGGGGGCCGTGTTCCCAGGCGTCGGGGAAGCCGGTGCCGGCCGGCCTGGAGTGCGCCACCGTGCGCGTGCCGCTCGACTACCGCGAGCCGCTCGGACATTCGATCAAGGTGGCGATCAACCGGATCAAGGCCAAGACGTCGCGGGACGCCGACCACCTGGGCACGCTCCTGGTGAACCCGGGCGGTCCTGGCGCGTCCGGCCGCAACCTCACCGCGCACGTCGCCAGGAACCTGCCCGGCGACCTGCGCGACCGCTACGACATCGTGGGCTTCGATCCCCGTGGCGTCGGCGCGAGCGAGCCGGCCATGCGCTGCGTCGACCCCGACGCCTACTACAAGGCGCCGCGGCCGGACGCCGTGCCGCGCGGGCGGGCCGAGGAGCGGGTGCTGCTCAGCCGGGCCGCCGCGTACGCGAACGCGTGCGGCAACCGCTGGGCCTGGCTGCTGCCGCACCTCACCACCGAGAACTCCGCCAGGGACATGGACACCATCCGCGCCGCCCTCGGCGAGCAGAAGATCAGCTACCTGGGCTACTCCTACGGCACCTACCTCGGCGCCGTCTACGCCACGCTCTTCCCGCAGCGTGTCAAGCGGCTCGTCCTGGACAGCGTCGTCGACCCCACCACGGTGTGGTACGAGGCCAACCTCAGGCAGAACGGCGCCTTCGAACGCCGCCACCGCCTCTTCCTCGGCTGGGCCGCCGACCACAACTCCGTCTACAGGCTCGGCGCCACCACGAGGCAGACGTCGTTCGCCTACAACGCGATGCGTGACAGGCTGCGGGACCGCCCGGCCGGCGGCATCGTGGGGCCGAGTGAGCTCGACGACACGTTCACCATCGCCGGATACAGCGACAAGGTCTGGCCCGCGTTCGCCGCGGCGTGGTCCGCCTACGTCCGGAAGGGCGAGGTGAAGGGCCTGGTCGACCTCTACGACAAGCACGGCAAGATCGACGCGGCGGACGAGAACAGCTACGCCGTCTACCTGGGCGTCCAGTGCCGCGACGCCCGCTGGCCGCGCGACTGGGACAGGTGGAGGGCCGACATGACCAGGTCGCACCGCAGCGCGCCGTTCCTGACCTGGCCGAACGCCTGGTACAACGCCCCATGCGCGTTCTGGCACGTGCGTGGCGGCGAGCGGGTCCAGGTGCACGGGTCGCCGAAGCTGCCGCCGATCCTCATCCTGCAGTCCCGTGACGACGCCGCGACACCCTACCGGGGGGCGCTGACGGTGCACCGCCTCTTCCCGAGCTCCCGCCTCGTGGTCGAGCAGGGGGGCAACCACGGCGTGTCGCTGGGGGGCAACCAGTGCGTGGACGGGCACCTGGCGGCGTACCTGAGTGACGGCTCGCTGCCGGCGCGGGACGCCGGGTGCCGCGCGTTGCCTGAGCCGAACGCGTCAGCCCGCATGGCCGCGAACCCGGGAGAGCGGCACGACCTGCTGGGCGCCCTCGGGTTGCCGGGGCTGCTGGGCGGAAGATGACGTCAAGAATCCGTTACCGCGGGCATCGCCAGATGAGCTAATCGGTAACCCTTCGCGTAGTCTGACCGTGTGATGCTGCGTACATCGGCGTCGCGCGTGCTCGATGACAGCGACCGGGACGAAGTTCTCGCCATGCTTGACTCCGATCCGGTCGCCAATGTCTTCGTCTCCTCCCGGGTGCGGGCCGTCGGACTCAATCCGGCGAGGCTGGGCGGGCAGATGTGGGGATTCGGGCCGCGCGGTGGCCTCGTGTCACTCTGTTACGCCGGGGCCAACATGGTGCCGGTCAACGCCGGCCCTGAGGCCGTGCACGCGTTCGCCGACCGCGCTCGCAAGCAGGGGCGCCGGTGTTCGTCCATCGTGGGCCCCGCCGACGCCGTCTCGTTGTTGTGGGAGCGGCTGGAGCCGCACTGGGGCCGGGCCCGCGCGATCCGCTGGGCGCAGCCGGTCATGGCCACCTCGCACAAGCCGCCGGTGCCCGCCGACCCGCTCGTCCGCCGGGTGCGGCCAGAAGAGTTCGACATCCTGCTGCCCGCGTGCGTGGCCATGTTCACCGAAGAGGTCGGGGTGTCGCCGAACCTCGGCGACGGCGGCGCCCTCTACCGCACCAGGGTCGCCGAGCTCATCAGGATCGGCCGCTCCTACGCCCGCATCGAGGACGGGCGGGTGGTGTTCAAGGCGGAGATCGGCGCGGTCACGCCGCACGCCTGCCAGATCCAGGGTGTCTGGGTCGCCCCCGACCTGCGGGGGAGGGGGCACGCCGTGGCGGGCATGGCCGCAACGGTGGAGGCCGCGCTGAGCTGCTTCGCGCCCGTGGTCACGCTCTACGTCAACGACTACAACCGTTCGGCGCGCGCGGTCTATCGCAAGGTCGGCTTCCACGAGGTCGACACCTTCATGTCCGTGTTGTTCTAGCATCCAGGGCATGATCCTTGTCACGGGTGCCACGGGCAACGCGGGTGGAGCGCTGGTGCGGACGCTGGCCGGGCGGGGGGCCGGGGTGCGGGCCCTGGTGCGGCGTCCGGTCGACCTGCCCGCCGAGGTGACCCTGGGAGATCTGAACGATCCCGCGTCGGTGGCGGGCGCGCTGGCCGGGGTGCGCGGGGTCTTCCTCCTGAGCGGCTACGACCGCATGGCAGAGACACTGGCCGCCGTGGCGCGGGCGGGGGTCGAGCACCTGGTGTTGTTGTCGGCCAGCGCCGCCGAGGCCGCGAACCTGGACAACCCGGTGTCGAGCTACCACGTGGAGTCCGAGGCGCTGGTGCGCGAGGCGGGGGTGCCGTGGACGGTTCTGCGGCCGCGTACGTTCATGTCGAACACGCTGCGCTGGGCCGACCAGGTCAGGGCCGGGAAGGTCGTACGCGAGACATTCCCCGAGGTCAGCGTCGCCACCATCGACCCCCTCGACATCGCCGCCGTCGCCGCCGCGTCCCTCCTGGAGCAGGGCCACGCCGGACAGGTCTACGGGCTGACCGGGCCGCGGGCGCTGCGGCCCGCCGACCGGGCGCGGCTCCTGGGGGAGGCGCTCGGCAGGGAGGTGCCCTTCGAGGGGTTGTCCGACGCCGAGGCCAGGACCGAGTTGCTCGCGACGATGCCGCAGGCGTACGCGGAGGCCTTCTACGGGTTCTTCGCCCGCGGCGAGCTGGACGAGTCGGCGGTGCTGCCCACCGTCGAACAGGTCACCGGCCGGCCGCCCCGCACCTTCGAGGAATGGGCGGTGGCCAACGCGGAGGTGTTCCGCTAGAGCGGTCAGAGGCGTACGAGCTTGTCGAAGAGCCTGGCCAGCTCGGTGCCGGGGTCGGCCGTCAGCCCCACGTGCACCGGCCCGGCCTGCACGATCGTGCTGCGCGGGGCCGTCAGCCAGCGGAACCTGCCGCCGAGCGACTCGCCCTCCAGCGGACCGGCCTCGTCGCCGCAGGCCAGCTCGTACGCGCTCAGCGCCCGGCGGACGCCGTCGACGTCGGCGCCGGGATCGACGGCCCTCAGCCGGCCGGCGTCGAGCTCGACCCGCGCGCACAGGTAGCCGCGCGGCTGGCAGTAGAGCAGCACGCCGGCGTTGATCAGCTCGCCCCGCTCGACCCTGGGCACGACGCGGATCACCGCGTATTCGTAGACGTCCCTGGTCACCGGCTGCCTCCCCGCCAGAACTCACCGACGGACCCCGGCCCCTGCCTGGGCGCCTTCTGCCCGGAGCGCACCAGCCAGTCGTGGGGCTCGCGCGCCCGCCGGAGCAGGTGATCGGTATACGCCTCGCGTACGGTGGCGGCCGAGCCGAACCCTGGCTCGCCGTCGAGCCATTCGCCGGGCACCAGCGCCGTCACGGCCTCCAGCAGCTCTGGGGTGATCTTCGCGGCCAGCTCCGTGCCCGCCGCCGCCACGTCGCGGGCGAACGGCGCTAGCACGTGGTCGCCGGCGTCGAACGGCCGCCGCGGGTCGGCCGTCTTCCAGTTGTGGTGGAACCAGAGTGCCGCGCCGTGGTCGATCAGCCAGGTGTCGCCGTGCCAGACCAGCAGGTTGGGGTTGCGCCAGCTCCGGTCGATGTTGTGGATGAGGCCGTCGAACCACACCACCCTCGACGCGAACACCGGATCCGCCGACCAGGCCAGCGGGTCGAACCCGAGCGCGCCCGGCAGGAAGTCGACCGCCAGGTTGAGCCCGGTGCTGGCCTTGAGGAGGTCCTGCACCTCCTCGTCCGGCTCTCTGACGCCGAGCTGGGGGTCGAGGTAGATGATCTTGAGCTCGGGTGTCCGCAGGCCCAGGCGGCGGCCCAGCTCGGCCGCGACGATCTCGGCGACGAGCACCCGCCGGCCCTGGCCCGCCTCACGGAACTTCACGACGTATGTGCCCAGGTCGTCGGCCTCGACGACGCCCGGCAGCGACCCGCCCTCGCGCAGCGGGGTCACATAGCGGGTCGCCGCGATCCTTTCCAGCACGAGCCGAGGCTATCGCCCTTTCCCGCCACCCCGGTTCCTGGGCGCGCTGCACGCCGAGCCAGGACAGCGACCTCTCCGGCCAGGCGGGCGGTCAGAGCTTGGCGATGACCTCCTCGGCGAAACGCTCCATGGTGGCGATCTTGAGCTCCAGGGTGTCGTCGCCGTACCGGGCCTTCTCCTCCGGAGTGGCCAGCCACCATGGCGCGGCCAGCGTTCCCGTCACGCCCTTGGCGGCGAAGCGCTTGTACGTGCCGGCGTCCGGCAGCACCGCCAGCGGCGCGATGACGTCGAAGGGCTGCCCGCTCCTGCCGGTGGCGTCGAGCTGCCGGCGGAGCGTGTCGAGCACGGGGTCGAGCTGCTCCTCGGTGTAGATGCGGTTGCCGATCCAGCCGTCGCCCAGCCGTGCCGCCCGGCGCAGGGCGGCCTCGCTGTCACCGCCCACATGGACGGGGATGCGCCCGGCCGGGACGGGGGAGATCGACAGGGCGGGCAGGCCGTCCAGGGTGACCGTCTCGCCCGCCCACAACGAGCGGAGCACGGGCACCATCTCGTCCAGCCGCCGCCCCCGCGTGTGGAAGTCCTGCCCGGTCGCGACGAACTCCTCCTTGCACCAGCCCACCCCCACCCCGAACGTCACCCGGTCCCGCGACAACACCGCCGCCGTGGACACCTGCTTGGCCACGGTGAACAGGTCGCGGACCGGGGCGATGTAGACGTTGGGGGCGAACCGCAGCGACGTGGTCACCGCTGACATGGCCCCGATCGTCACCCACACGTCCGGCCAGTGCGTCCGCGCGTTCCAGCGGGGCCGCCCCGACCGTGAGTACGGGTACGGCGTCTCGAAATCGGCGTAGAAGAGATGGTCGGAGAGCGTCAGCGTCTCGAAGCCGCACCGTTCGGCGGCCAGCGCCAGCTCCACGAACTGCTCCGTGTCGGAGAACGAGGCCCCCAGCCACATCTTCATCGGAACTCCGGCGCGACCTTGGTGGCGAACAGTTCCAGGTTGCGCTTGACCGTGTCGAGCGGCAGCACGCCCTGCTGGCCCTGCATGTAGAGGCCGAACCACTCCAGGTCGGGCATCCGGTCGAGCATGCGCTGGATGCCGCGCTTGACGTCGTCGGGGGTGCCGAAGAGCGCCATCTCCACGTCGTTCATGCGCTTGGCGTCGCCCTTCTCCGGGGAGATGGGCTTGTGTTTCTCGTCTTCCTTCTTCCGCAGCACCTCGAGGTAGCCGAACGGGCCGAAGAAGGCGGCGAAGTCCTTGGGGATGCTGCGGCCGAAGGTGTTGATGGCCTCCTCGGTGGTGTCGGCGATGCCGACGATCTTGAGGATGCCGGTGTGCTCGCCCAGCTTGTAGTGGCGGTCCTGCTTGGCGGACTCCTCCTGGTAGAGCCTGGCCTTCTGGGCGTGGTCGTCGGGGTTGGGGGTGAACATCCACGGCATGATGTCCTCCTGGGCGGCCCTGATGACCGACCGGTCGGAGATCGTGAACGGCTGCCACAGCTCGGGGTGCGGGTTCTGGTACGGCCTGGGGCAGACGGAGACGGCCTGCACCGTGCCGTCATCGGAGATCTCGCCGGGCGCGCCGAAGGTCCTGGTCCACTCCTGCGCCGGCCAGCCCTCGATGCCCTCGTACGGATAGGGCACCTGGTAGTCCAGCACGTCGGACTTGTAGCGCAACGTTTCCTGTGTCCACGCCAGCTTCATGATCTTCAGCACCTCGCCGAAGACGTCGAAGTTGCGGGTGTCGGAGGCCGAGCCGTCCGAGCGGGCGGCGGCGGCGTGCCAGCGCTGGCCCAGCACGTTCATCCAGCGGTTCTGGTAGCCGCGGGCGACGCCGAGGCGCAGCCGTCCTTTGCAGAACTGGTCGAGCAGCGCCACGTCCTCGGCGGCCCTGATCGGGTCCCAGGCGGGCAGCACCAGGCCGAGCGGCGCCAGCAGGATGCGCTCGGTCCTGGCGGCCAGGTCGGTGAGGAACATCAGCGGGTTGACCGAGAACTCCATGCCCTCCGAATGGAAATGGTGCTCGGTCATCATCAGCGCGTCGAACCCGACCTGGTCGGCGTGGACGGCTATCTCCCGCACCTCGTGCAGCAACCTCTGGTACGACTCCGTGTCACGCCCGATGGGCCGTCTGGCCTTGGCGTTCTCCTCGGCCGCGTAGCCAGAGCCGGGAATCTGCGGATTCAGGAAGATAGAGAACTTCACCGTTGGGCCTCTCTCCGCGGATGGTCTTCTGCAAGGTACTCTGGAAATCTTAACCGAGCAATCGCTTGGTTCACGACGGGAGGTCCCATGAGGCTCGGGGTCACGATGTTCGCGACGGACCTGGCCATGCCGGTCCAGGACCTGGCCAGGGCGGCGGAGGAACGCGGCTGCTCCTCGCTCTACCTGCCCGAGCACACCCACATCCCGGTCTCGCGCCGCACCCCTCCCGCGGGCGGGCAGCAGGACCTGCCCGAGGAGTACAAGCGCACCCTCGACCCCCTCGTCGCCCTCTCCTTCGCCGCCGCCGCGACCGAGCGGCTGCGCCTCGGCACCGGCATCCTGCTCGCCGCCCAACGAGACCCCATCGTGACCGCCAAGGCCATCGCCACCCTCGACCACCTCTCCGGCGGGCGCGTGGTGGTCGGCGTCGGGTTCGGCTGGAACGTCGAGGAGATCGAGAACCACGGAGTCCCGTACGGCCGCCGCCGCGAGGTCGCCAGGCGCAACGTGCTGGCGATGCGGGCCCTGTGGCGCGACGAGGTGGCCTCGTTCGACGGGTTCGAGCCGTCCTGGTCCTGGCCCAAGCCGATGCGGGTCCCGCCCGTGTACGTGGGCGGCGCCGCGGGGCCGAAACTGTTCGCGCACGTCGCCGAGTACGCCGACGGCTGGATGCCGATCGGCGGCCACGGGATCAAGGCGGCGCTGCCCGTGCTGCGCGAAGCGTGCGAAAAGGCCGGGCGGCCGATGGCCAAAGTGATACCGTTCGGGACGCGGCCGACGAAGGAGAAGCTCGACTACTTCGCCGGTCTCGGCATCGAGGAAGCCGTGGCCGCGCTGCCGAGCGGGTCCGCGGACGAGGTGCTGCGCTTTCTTGATCAGTACGTGGCCCTTCGCTGATGGCGGGCATAATGGCGGTATATGTCCGAGCTTCGTGCCGATGATCCACGGCGACTTGGGCCGTACCGGCTGGCACGCAGGCTCGGCCAGGGCGGCCAGGGCGTCGTGTACCTCGGCGAATCCCCGCATGGCGCCAAAGTCGCGATCAAGCTCCTGGGCGCCAGCCTGTCGGGCGACCCCGACGTGCGGCGCAGGTTCCTCGGCGAGGTCGAGGCCGTGCGCCGGGTGGCGGCTTTCTGCACGGCCCAGCTGATCGAGGCCGATCTCGAAGGCGACCGGCCCTACCTGGTCAGCGAGTACGTCGAAGGACCCTCGCTGCGCGAGCACGTGATCGCGGAGGGGCCCCGCGAGGGCGGCTCCCTCGACCGCCTGGCCATCGGCACCGCCACCGCCCTCGGCGCCATCCACCGCGCCGGCGTCGTGCACCGCGACTTCAAGCCGGGCAACGTGCTGCTCGGGATCGACGGGCCGCGCGTGATCGACTTCGGCGTGTCCAGGCTCGTGAACACCGCGGCGACCACCGGCCACATCCCCATGGGCACCCCGGCCTACATGGCGCCCGAGCGCATCCATGGAGAGCCGGCGGGGCCGCCCGCCGACCTGTGGGCGTGGGGGCTGACCGTCGCGTACACCGCCAGCGGCCGGCACGCGTTCACGGCGGAGACGCACCGGGAGGTGCTGGCCAGGGTCCTGTACGGCAAGCCGGACCTGGGACCGCTGCGCGGGCCGCTGCGTGAGATCGTGCAGGCGTGCCTGGTCCCTGAGCCCGGGGACCGGCCGAGCGCCGAGGAGGTGCTGCTGCGGCTCCTGGGGCAGCAGACGGCCGGCGGACAGGACGTGCTGACGTCCGGCGCCATGGCCGCCGTCGGCGCCGCCGAGCAGCGCGAGATCGTGATCACCGACCCTGACCCGACGACGAGCTTCCCCGTTGTACGCGTCCACGAGACGGCCGTCACCTCCGCCGGCCGCGGTGAGGCCGGGCACCAGCACGCCGCCGGATCGGCGACGTCCGGCGGAGGGGTGCGACACCCTGGAGCGCGGCCCGACAGCAGGCGGGTGCGGCTCTGGCAGGTCGTCGTGGCGGTGGCCGGGCTCGCCATGGGGGTGGCCGGGTTCGTGTTCTGGTTGCGCGGCGCCCAGGGCCCCGGCCTCGAAGGCACGTGGACGGGCTCGGCCGAGCACTTCACCGCGGAGCGCGTCTTCCCCATCGAACTGCGTGTGCACTCCGATGGCGGCGGCGCCATGCGATGGGGAGCGGATCTGCACTGTTCCGGACGGATCGGGCAGACCGGCAGCCGTCTCGTGTTCACCCTCGATCAGGTCGAGGGCGAGGAGTGTTACTCAGGCACGCTGCGGATGCTCCCGACGACCGACACTAACCAGATGGCCATCAAGGTCACCCGCCACGGTGAGGACGAGGTTACGTATTCGGGCAAGGTCGCCCGTACCTCCTGACCTGCTGTATCACGGTCAGGCAGCGATTGGCCTGCGCACGGTTGACTGCGGGCGGCCCGTTGCCTTCAGTAGGTAGCAGGCGGCGAGGGGAGGGTGCCCGTGCCAACGGCACAGCCGCTCAGGACGGGGGACCCGCAGCGGCTCGGGGAGTACACGCTTTCCGGGCGCCTGGGCGAGGGTGGTCAGGGTGCGGTGTTCCTCGGCACGAGGGGCGGGGAAAGATACGCGGTCAAGCTGCTGCACGGGCCGGTCGGCGACGAGCGGGGGGCGTTCCTGCGGGAAGTCGAGCTGGCCAAGCACGTGGCGCGGTTCTGCACGGCGCAGGTGATCGACGCGGGATTCGACGAGGGCCGGCCGTACATCGTGAGCGAATATGTCGACGGGCCCTCGCTGCAGCGGGAGGTCGCGCTCACCGGGCCGCGGCGCGGCGGCGCGCTGGAACGGCTCGCCGTCGGCACCGCGACCGCGCTCGCGGCGATCCACCGGGCCGGGATCGTGCACCGCGACTTCAAACCCCAGAACGTGTTGCTCGGCCCCGACGGGCCGCGCGTGATCGACTTCGGCCTGGCCAAGGCGCTGGACGCGGCGGCCACGGTGAGCGGCCGGGGTGTGGGGACGCCCGCGTACATGGCGCCCGAGCAGATCACCGCGTCGGCGGTCACCGGGGCGGCGGACGTGTTCTCGTGGGGCGCGACGATGTGTTTCGCGGCCAACGCGACCGCGCCGTTCGGGCAGGACTCCGTCGCGCCGGTGCTGCACCGCATCCTGACCGCGCCGCCCGAGCTCGGCCTGCTGGACGGCCGGTTGCGCACGCTGGTTGAGGCATGCCTGGACAAGGACGCCCGCAACCGGCCTGCCAGCAGGGAACTGCTGCTCGCGCTGCTGGGCGACGCGGACGACGTGCCGGACGGTGTGCTGAGCTCGCCACCCGCCCACATCCTGCGGGCCGTGCCGCCGCTGATCCCCGAGCCGCGGCCCCCGATGGCCGAGCCGGAGGCGACGGGGGCGTCCGGCGGTTACGTGCTGCCCGAGTCACAGGAGCCACCACCAGTGGGCTCCGGTCCCCCTTCGGGGGATTCCGCCTCGGGCGGTGGCGCAGGGGAAGGCGGTGCATCGCGGGTGGGGCGGCAGCCCGAGGCGTCGCTGCCCGGCGCCGGCACGCCGATGCCGCAGGCCCCGAGGCGGGGCTGGCCGAGGGCCGCCATCGCGGTCTGCGCGGCGCTCACGGTGACCGCCGCCGTGCTGCTCACGGTGCTCATCCCCACCTTCGACGACCAGCGGGGTGCGCAGGCGGGGCAGCGGCTGCCGGACACGTACCCGCCCGTGTTCACCCAGTCGCCGATCGGCGAGTCCACGCCGATCAGGACCAGGAAGAAGGCGCAGGAGCAGCGCGAGCCCACCTCGAAGCCGCCCCCGGTGACCCGCCCCGTCACCGTGCCGGTGCCTTCGCTGGTCGGGATGAGCAGGGGCGCGGCGACCAAGGCCCTCAAGAAGGCCGGGCTGGTGCTGGGCCCGGTCACCGAGGCCGACTCGCCGGAGAAGATCGGCCGAGTGCTCAGCAGCGAGCCCGCCTCCGGTGCGAAGGCGGCCAAGGGCAGCAAGGTCGCGCTCCAGGTGTCGAAGGGGGTGGCGGTGCCAGCGGTCGCGGGCAAGCCGCGCCAGGCCGCCGAGGACGCCCTGACCGGCGCGGGCCTCGCGGTTGGGACGACCAGCCACGCCTGCTCCGACCAGCCGGGCGGCCGGGTGCTCGGCAGCGACCCCGAAGCGGGCAGCCGCGTCGCCGGTGGCACCCCGGTGAACCTCACCCTGTCCCGCCGCGGCACGGCCGTGCCGCCCGTCGTCGGCCGGGCCAAGGCGGACGGGCGGGCGGCGCTGCAGGCCGCGGGCTTCAGGGTGCGGCAGCGCGGGCAGGCGGTGGAGGACGAGTCGCGGGTGGGCACGATCCTGCGCCAGAGCATCCCGGCGGGCAACTGCGCCGAGCCGGGAGCCACGGTCGTGATCGTCGTCGGCGTGGCCGGCCAGTCAGGCCCTGGCGATGAGCAGCCTTCGCCGACCCCGAGCGGCCAGATCCCCGGCGAATGACCGCTCCGGCTCCTCGCACGGACGTATGCGTGCCGAGCCGCTCCCGGGGCAGGTGCAGCGCATGAAAAAGTTGTTCATGTTCTTCGCCGCGAAGTGGCTGGCACGGACGCCGCTCGGGCTCGCCGTTCTGGGGCTGGGCTGGTTCCTGGGCAGGCGCCGCAGGCAGCGACAGGAGGGTGCCCAGCATACGGAGCGGCGGCAGGTGGCCGCTCGCCGGTAGTCGCGCGTCGACGCGCCCGGCGCTCGGGCAGGTCCTGCCACAGCCGCTTCACGCAGCTCAGTGTGCGCGCTTCCTGCCGCCGCCCTTGCGGCGTCCCCGCGCGCCCGGGGGCGTGGTGGGGAGCAGGCGGAGCGGGTGACCGCGTCTCGCGCGCAGTGGCTCGGCGACCAGCGTCCGGAGTTCTTCCATCCCCGCGGAGTCAGGGTGCCCCGACGACAACACGGACTGGAGGAACGCGTAGGCGTCCTTTCCCGCCGCGGCCTCGTAGCCGTAGGCCCAGTTGCGGTAGGAGAGAAGCTTGCCCTCCTGGAAGGCGACCCGTTTCTCTTCCTCCTTGTACGTGATCGCCTCCTTCGGGATCATGCCGCTGCCGAACCCGTCGGCGAGGAACCGCGCGGCCTGCTTCGCCGCCTCGCTGGTGACCTGGGGTTTGCCGGAGGCGTCGAGCAGCCGGCCGCCGGCGGAGGAGACGGCCTCGGAGAAGTTCACGGTCAGGCCCTCGTACTTGCCGAACTGGCCGGCGTAGCAGCTCATGCCCTCTGCCCGGGCAGGTCGTCCGCGCAGATCTTCTTCATCTCGTCCCAGGTCTTGGGCGGCTCCTTGACCAGGTCGGTGCGGTAGTAGAGCAGGCCGGTGCCGGTGAACAGCGGCATCGCATAGAGCTTGTCGCGATATTTCGCCGTTTCAATGGTGGTGGGGAGGAAGCCGGTCGTGTCCAGCTTCAGCTCGTCCACCCACCGGTTCGCGGCGAACTCGCTGGTCCACACCGCGTCCATGAGGATGACGTCGCCGGTGTCCGACTTGGTCTGCGCGCTCTGGATGAGCTTGCGGCGCTGCTCGTCGGCGCTCTCCGGGAGCAGCACGACAGTCGCCTTCTCGTCGGGGTGCGCGGCGTTCCAGGCGTCGACGATCTTCTGCACCGACTCGGCCTCGAACTTGCCGCCGAGGAACGTGATCGGCCCGCGCCCGCCGCCTTCCTGCGCGGCCGGCTCGTTCGCGGGGGTCGTCGAGCCGCAGCCGGCCAGTCCCGCGCCGAGCGCCAGCGCGGCGGCGATGTGGGTTGCCTTCATCGGGGGGTTCCTTCCAGGGACACGGTCTCGCCCCGCAGCCGCGACCGCTCGGCCGCCCAGGCGATGAGGTGGCTGTGCAGGCTCTCGCCGGGCGATGAGAGGATCGGGGCGCGGTCTCTCGTGGCCACCGCGGTCAGGAACGCCTCGACCAGCGCCTGGTCCCCGCCGCCGTGGCCGCCCCTCGCGGTCGCGTCGCCGGTGGGCCGGGTGTCGACCGTCTCGGAGCGGCCGGTGACGAAGTCGGTCACGGTCAGGCGGTCGCCGTCGCCGTCGATGGAGCCGCGGGTGCCGAAGATGCGCGTCTGCCGGTGGAGCGCAGGGGTGAACCCCGTCATCGTGAACGACGCGGTCGCGCCGCCCTCGAACTCCAGGTTCACGACCTGGTGGTCGACCACGTCGTTGTCGCAGGCGTACACGCACCTGCCGTACGGGCCGGTCCTGAGCGCCTCCAGCACACCCTGTTCGGAGACGTCGTCGGTGAGCACGGACAGCGGCCACTCGTCCGTGCCCGCCAGCGGCAGGTAGATGCGCCTGGCCGAGTAGGGGCAGCCGGGTTCGGCGCGGCAGTCGAGGCACCGGTCCGCGGCGTCCTCCGGCCGGTTCTCCGGGCGGAAGTGCTTGAGGCCGCCGAACGACGAGACGCGGGTGACCTGCCGGCCCGTCAGGTGCACCAGCCAGTCGAGGTCGTGGCACGACTTGGCGAGCAGCATGAACGTGGACTCGTCGGCCCGCCGCCAGTTGCCCCGCACGTACGAGTGCGCCTGGTGCCACCAGCCGACCGGCTCCAGGTGCTGGATGTTGACGATCTCGCCGATCCGGCTCCCGTCGAGAAGCCCTTTCAGCGCCCTGGTGTACGGCGTGTAGCGCAGCACATGGCAGACGGCGAACACCGCGCCGGAGCGCTCGGCGGCTCGCACGATCGTGTGGCAGTCGTCCTCCGAGACCGCCATGGGCTTCTCCAGCAGGATGTCGTAGCCCAGCTCGGCGAAGCGCACGGCCGGCTCGACGTGCTCGCGGTCCTGGGTGGTGATGACGACCGCGTCCGCCTGGCGGGGCAGCGCGGCCAGCTCGCGCCAGCCGGCGTACGGGACCGCGTCGGGGAACCTGTCTCGGCGGCGGGCGAGCGGGTCGGCCACCGCGACCACGCGCGCCCGGCCGGTCTCGATGGCGTGGCCGGCGTAGGAGGTGCCCCGCGAGCCCGCGCCGACGATGGCGAGCGTGATCATCAAGCTCCCTACTTATGTAACCAAATCATGTATGTCGGCTGATGCTAAGATCCGGGCTGGTAGACGTCAATAGGGGAGTTATGGAGAGAGGTCTCATAAGTGACCGAGCTCCGGCCGGGTGACGCGTCGCTGCTGCGCAAGGTGAACACCCAGGCCACGCTCAGGGCCCTACGCCGCGAGGGTGTGGCCACGCTGACGCAGCTCGGCCGCATCACCGGGTTGTCCAGGCAGACGGTCGAAACGGTCCTCGACGAACTGGGCGAGCGCGGCTACGTCAGGGAGGTGCCGCCCGACGAAGGCGCGATGGGGCGGCCCGCGCGGCGGTTCGGGTTCCGCGCGGACGCCGGCTACGTGGTGGGCGTGGAGGTCGGCGGCGACACCATCGTGACCGCGCTGGCCGACCTCGGCGGCGAGGTGATCGCCTGGGAGCGGGCCGATGTCGACAGCGACGCCGCCGCCCACGAACGCCTGGACGCCGCCCGCCGCACCTCCCTGGCCTGCGTGGACGGCGCGGGCGTGGCGCGCACCCGCGTGTGGGCCGTGGCGGCCGGCACCTCGGGCATCGTCGACCGCACCGGGCGCGTGTCGTTGTCGATCACGTTGCCCGGCTGGACGGGCGTCGACCTGGCGGGCCTGGCCGGGCGCTGGTTCGGCTGCACCGCGCTGGCGGCCAACGACGCCAACCTCGCCGCGCTCGCCGAGCACTGGCGCGGCAGCGCCCAGCACGCCTCCGACGTCGTGTACGTCATGATGGGCCGCCGGGCGGGCGCGGGCATCCTGATCGGCGGCCGGCTGCACCCGGGGCGCGGCGGGGCCGCGGGCGAGATCGGCACGCTGCGCCAGGTCGGCTGGGAGGACGCCGCCCGCGAGCTGGTCAAGGACACCTCGGCGGCCGAGGTGTTCGAGGCGGCGCTGCGCGGCGACCGCGACGCCCGGCGCCGGGTCGACCGTTACGCCGAGACCCTCGCCGTCGGCGCCTCGGCGCTCGCGCTGGCCATCGACCCCGACCTGCTGGTGCTGGGCGGTGGCCACGCGCGGGTCGGCGACGTGCTGCTCGAGCCGGTCAGGCGGCACCTGGCCGAGCTGTGCGTGAGCGTGCCGGAGGTGGTGGCGTCCACGTTCGGTGACGAAGGGGTGGCGCTGGGCGCGGTACGCCTCGCACTCTCCCACGTTGAGCGCGAGATCCTCGGCCTCTAGCTTCCGCACGGGTGTGCCGGATCTCGTTACGGGTAAGGGGATTCAGGTCTGGTTGAGGTCGGCGGACGAGGCGGCGATGGCGAAGGGACAACCGCTCGACGGGGTGGACACGGCCGCCCTCGAAAACGCCGCCGAAGTGGCCTTGACGGCCTTCTGCTGGTGGCGCAGCGATATCCCGCAGGAAGTATGCGAGGCCTACTGGCGTGACGTGCACGGGATCATGTTCGCCCGCGTTCCTGGCCTGTGGCAGTATCGGCAGCTGCGCCTCGCAGCCAACCGTCCCGATCTCTGGCCGGCGGTCCAGGGCATCGCGTTCGACGCGCCGGTTGCGGCTCAGCCACAGGGCATGCCGCACGGGCTCTTCCTGTCCGAGGCCGACCTGGCCGCGTTCGGCGGCAATCCGGTCGCGAGGGAGACCATTCCCCACGACGCCCACCACTTCATCGGCCGCATCGGCGCCCAGCTGTCGTCTCCCGGCAGCGGCCGCACTCTTGTCGACCGCATCAACGATCCCGCTGCGCAGGGCACTCCCCCCGTGCCGACCTTCGTGCTCTGCTTCGTTCCGCGTGCGAGAGCCGCGTCGCCTGAGGCGTTCCATCGCTATTTGACCGAGCACATCGCCCGTCCATGGAGCGGGCGTCCGGGCGTCATGCGTTTGCGCGTCGAGCCGCTTCCCCCATACGAGCGCTCGGTCATGAGGTCGCCCGGTGTGGCGCACCGATGGCCGAACGACGAGACCTACCTCGGCTGGATCGAGCTGGCGGTGCGCAACGAGGGCGTGATCGGCGATCTCCTGGCGGGCGCGGCCACCGGCGAGCTCGTCAGGCAGGTCAGGGCCGTCCACACCTACCCGGTCCGCGAGGTCTATACGATCATCTCCGCGGGACGGCCGACCGAGGTCGGCCTGCGCGGCTATCCGGCGGTGCAGACGATCATCGCCGCAGGCGCGGACGACCAGCGCGGTGAGGCCGTCCTGGGCATCCTCTTCGGCGACGCCGTGCGTGGCCTGGACCGGCTCAGGCGGTCGACCTGACCCGCCACCGCCTGTTCACCGGGGCGGACGGTCCTGCCACATCGCCCGGGCCGACTCCAGCATGGCCGCCCTGACCTGCTCCTCCGGCAGGTCCATGGTCTTGACCGTGCCCCACTGCAGCGCGCCGAGCAGGGCCCAGCCCCTGAGCCTGGTCTCCGGGCCGGGGTCCTCGCCGACGAGCTTGGTGAAGATCTGGTCCCTGTACGTCCTGATCACCGCGCGCTCCGAGCCGGGCGAGACGGGCGAGACCGAGTCGTCGCCGGCCAGGTCCTCCATGAACAGGCGGATCACCGAGCGGTAGCGCACCGCGAACCCGACCAGGGCCTCGACGAACTCGTCCCGGCTCGCGTGCCCGGCGTCGAGCAGCGCCAGCATGTCGTCGGCCGCCGGCGAGAGGAGTTCGGCCGCCAGGCGGTCCTTGGGGTGGAAGTGGTAGGCGACGGCGGTCTTGGTCAGCCCCACGGCGGCGGCGATGTCGGCCAGCGACGTGGCCGCGTAGCCGCGTTCGGCGAACAACTCGCGGGCGGCGGCCAGGATCCGGGTGCGGGTGTCGTCGGCTGTGGTCATCGTCTCATTCCCTGCGGAAGACAGCCTTCCCAATATTTCCCGCTTTATCGTATGTCCTGTACGACCGTACTGGACGCTCGTCGAGTGGGGGCTTTTGCGATGACGCGGTTGCTTGGACGGCTGGGCGGCTGGTGCGCGCGCCACGGGCGGATCGTCCTGGTCCTCTGGCTGGTAGCGGCGGCCGCGCTGATGGGCGGCAGCCTCGTGTTCGCCGCTCCCACCAGCAACGACGCGAGCATTCCCGGCACCGACGCGCAGCGCGCGCACGACCTGATGAAGACCGGTTTCGGGCCCGGCTACGCCGCGGGCGGCACGGTGCAGTTCGTCGTCTACTCCGCCGACGGCCCCCTCACCGAGGACGCGCGCAAGCGCGCCGTGGAGCAGGCCGTCGACCGGCTGCGCACCATGCCGCACGTCGTGCAGGTGGACTCGCCGTACCGCGTGGGCGGCATCGCCTCCAACCTGCAGATCGGGCTCATCGGCATCCGCATGGAGGGCCACGACGGCAACAAGATCGCCCAACTCACTCAGAGCCTGTCCAAGGCCGCGGACCCGGCGCGGGCCGCCGGGCTCGAGGTGGTGCCCGCGGACAGCTCCACGCCCGCCGACAAGGAGATCAAGACCGGGCCCAGCGAGATCATCGGCGTTCTCTGCGCGCTGCTCGTGCTGGTGTTCGCGTTCGGGACGCTGGTGGCCGCGCTGATCCCGATCTTCACCGCGCTGGTCAGCGTGGCCTCGGGGCTTGGCGTGATCGGGCTGCTCGGCTGGGTGGTCGACATGCCCAAGCAGGCCGGCATCATGGCCACGATGATCGGGCTCGGCGTGGGCATCGACTACGCGCTCTTCCTGCTGTCCCGCCATCGCCGGCTGCTGGCCCGCGGGGTGCCGGTCGTGGAGTCCGTACGCCGCACCGTGTCGAGCTCGGGCGGAGCCGTCGTGTTCGCCGGCGGCACGGTGATCATCGCGTTGAGCGCGCTGATGCTGGCCGGCTTCCCGCTGCTGGCCACGCTCGGCTGGGTCACCGGCATCTCCGTCGTCGCCGCCGTGCTGACCTCCGTCACGCTCGTCCCGGCCCTGCTCGGGCTGCTCGGCCACCGCGTCAACGCGCTGAAGGTGCCGTTCCTCAAAGGCGCCGACGCGTCCGGCGACGGATGGGCCGGGCTCGGCTCGTGGGTCGCCCGCCGCCCGTGGCGGGTGTTGTTCGCCAGCGTGCTCGTGCTGGGGGCGCTGGCCGCGCCCGCGCTGGCGCTGAAGCTCGGGCCCCTCGACGAGGGATACGGCACCCAGGGCTCGGAGTCGCGGCGGGCGTACGAGCTGATGGCCACCGGTTTCGGGCCCGGCGCCAACGGGCCGCTGATCGTGGTCGCCGAGCTGCCCTCGAAGGTCGCCGACTCGGGCGACCCGATCGTCGACCACGTCACCCGCGCGGTCGACGACGTCGAGGGCGCCGCCCACGTGAGCGAGCCCAAGGTGAACACCTCGGGCCGGTCGGTCCTGCTCCAGGTCGTCACCGACTACGCCCCGAGCGACGCCCGCGCCGCCGAGGTGGTCAGGGACATCAGGGACATCGCGCTGCCGGGCGTGCAGGTGCACGTCGGCGGGGAGGTCGCGGGGCTCACCGACGCGGGAGACCGCATGGCCGAGCGCACCCCGCTGGTCATCGGCGTGGTCGTGCTGCTGAGCGCCCTGCTCCTGCTGCTGGCCTTCCGCGCGCCCATCGTCGCGATCAAGGCGGCGGTGATGAACCTGGTCTCGCTCGGGGCCGCGTTCGGCGCGCTGGCGCTGGTGTTCTCCATCGGGGTGGGCAGCGGGCTGGTGGGCATGGACCCGCCGGCCGGTTCGTCGTACGTGCAGGCCATCTTCTTCTCGGTGCCGATCGAGAGCTACGTGCCGTTGATGTTGTTCGCGGTGCTGTTCGGGTTGTCGATGGACTACGAGGTGTTCCTGCTGACGGCGGTGCGGCAGGCGTACCAGCGGCACCGGGGCAACGCGCGGTCGGTGGCGCAGGGGCTCGGGTCGACGGGCCGCGTCATCACGTCGGCCGCCCTCATCATGGTGGCGGTGTTCGTGGCGTTCATCGCGTACCCGGATCCGCTGGTCAAGACGTTCGGAGTCGGGCTGGCGGTGGCCATCGCGGTGGACGCCACGATCATCAGGGGCTTCCTCGTGCCCGCCACCATGGTGCTGCTGGGGCGGCTCAACTGGTGGTGCCCGCGCTGGCTCGACCGCATCCTGCCGAACCTGTCGGTCGAGGGCCACGAGGAGGACGAGACCCCGGCTCTGCCCCGTCCCGAGCCCGTCAAGGCGGGCGTCTGAGGACGGCTGGTCAGCCGGAGTCGGTCAGGTTGCAGGCGGGAACCCAGCCGACGACGCCGGTCGCCACGTTGCGGCCGTGGTGCCACAGGGTGCTCTCGAAGAAGTCGCAGCGGTAGAGGCCGTGCTCCTCCGACCGGTCGGACTCGAACCCCTGCCCGGCGTAGCCGACGCCGGCGCGGCCCGAGCCGGCCCTGGGCTCGCTCCAGATGACCACGCCCAGGGCGCCGAAGTCGTGGACGTCTCCCGCCTCGGCAGACTGGGTCTGGACCCCCGTCATGACCAACCCCGTGAGCGCCCCGGCCATGGTGACGTTCTTGATGTGCACCGTCTCTCCTCCCCGTGGTGTCGGTAACACACAGTAAGAGATCGATCGCGCATCGTTCTACTGGTTCGCCTCACATCGGCAGCCCTCAGTGACGCCGAGCCGGTCAGAGCCCTGCCGCGGCTGCGTCAGACCATGTACTGGTCGTGACGCAGGTACAGCTCCGTCCACTCCTCCGGGCTCAGTTGCCGGCCGGTGGTGGCGATCTCGGCGAGCTCCTCGAAGTACGCCTCGCGAGGGGCGCCTGGCGTGAACAAGATCAGCATCGAGGCGGGTTGGCCCGACGCGTTCTTGAAAGCGTGCACACCGCCCTCGGGCAGGAACAGGAAGTCGCCCGGCTTGCCGTCGGCCCACCTCTCGCCGTTGTAGAGGCGGATCGTGCCCGACAGCACGTAGAACGACTCGGTCATGGTCCGGTGGAAGTGCGGGTCGGGGCCGCCCGGGCGCGGGCCCATCTCCCACCGGTAGAGGCCGTACGCGCCGTTCGTGGAGCCGCCCGTCGCGAGGTAGTGCACCTGCGTGCCTCCCACGCCCATGGACAGGTCCGGCTCCCGGCCGGTCAGCTCGAAGGTGCCGCTGTGCTCACCGGACTCGCCGAAGTAGCGGGGCTCGGGGTAGGACATTCCGCCTCCTCTGATCTTAGGGGGAAGTCTAGAAAAGCGGCCGGCCCCAGGCTGCCTTGAGGACCGGCGCACGCAGCCCTCACTACACCAAGGCGAAAGCGAAATTAGAAGCGGTCATCTGCACGCTAGTCCGCATGAACAAGCTGACACGAGGACGCCGGATGCGTGGTCGCCGAGCGCGTGAGGGCCTGCGCAGCTGAGGCCATCACCGGCGGTGTTCAACAACACCGGACGCGGGACTGGAGCAGGAGTGCCTGGGCATGTCCCGGTCCCGGCCGTGGAAGTACGCACCCCTTTGCCGGGCAGAGCGGTGCTCATCGGGGTGGGTGGCGAAGCCGTCGGTCAGCCGGCCCAGACACTCTGGGTTGAACGCGCCGTCGGACTGGCCATCGGTGACGGACGCCCTTCGGCGCGAAGTTGTCAGCCAAGGTGCCGATGCCTTGATTACGGGTGTATGGGGGGCGTTGATCGTGTCGATGCCGAGATGGCGGCTGGCCTGGATGGGATACGGGCGGCTGGTTGTGCCGGGTTTAACGGTTTTCGCGCCGTTGGCGGTGATGGTGGCCGTGTCCCTCGCCCTGACGGCCGGCGATCAGCTCGCTGTGGTGAATGGTGAGTTCGGCTTTACCGGCAGGCCGGGAGCCGCGTGGCGATCAGCTGTGGCGCTGTCAGTCTCGGCGGGTGTCGCCGGGGTGGTTTGGGTGGTTTCCGCCGCTATTGTCGTATCCGCCAGTGTGCTAGGGGAGCGCCCGGTCTCGCCGACGAGAGCGCTGGGTTACTGCCTGCGACGTCTTCCCGCCTTGGCCGTGTTGTGGGTGGTCTGGCTGGGCGGCCCGGTGGCAATCGTGGCACTGGCTGCGCAGGTGGAACCGTTGTGGCGAGCGATCTCTGCACAGCTCTGGATCTCTTCGCTATTCACGAGCGCCCCCGCCACGGCCGTGGGCCGCAGCGGGCGAGTCTTCCTGGCGTGGTATTCCGCTGAACGTACCGACCTGCTTCTCACCAGCTGCCGTGAGAGCGATTGCCATACCCGGCCGATCACGAAAACCGACATCGATGGCCTACCCGTCGGTCATTTCCGCTCCAAGCCCGAGCCAGGTCGCCTGGCTCTTGCGCTCAGCCCGTCCGACGAACCATTGATCGCCTGGACTTCAGCCGGCCCTGACATCCTGCACATCACGACCGTACACAACTGACTTCCACGCCCGAGCGACAGTGACCCTGGATGGATGGCCGGGATCCGGGGGCGATAGACGGCCAGACTTACACGTCGGGGTCGTGGCGGAGTCGCGAGCCCTGACAGGGACGTACGAGCGTCAGCGAGGACCGTGGGTTCAGAAGGTGATGACCGTGCGGGCGACGGTGCCCTGGCGGACGTGGTCCACGGCTTGGTTGATCTCGTCGAGGGGCAGGCGTTCCGTGATGAGGCCGTCGAGGTCGAGGCGGCCCCTGAGGTACTGCGCTGCCAGCATGGGCAGGTCGCGGTGTGGTGCGGCGTCGCCGCCCTGGGTGCCCATGAGGCGGCGGGAGGCGAACAGCAGGCCGGTGTCGATCTCCGCGGGGTGGCCTTGGGGCGGGCTGCCGACCATGACCGCCGTCCCGCCGGACCGGGTCGCGGCGAAGGCCCGTGACAGTACGCCGGGCGCGCCGGTCGCGTCGAAAGCGTAGTCGACGCCGCCTTTCACCAGCTCCCCCACCTGCCGGGGCAGGTCCGCGGGGAGGAGGGTGTGGGTGGCGCCGAAGCGTTCGGCCAGTTTGAGCTTCGGTTCGGCCACGTCGGCGGCGACGATCGTGGTCGCGCCCGCGAGCACCGCCCCCTGGATGACGTTGAGTCCGACGCCGCCGCAGCCCACGACGAGGACGGTGGCGCCGGGGGGCACCTTGGCGACGTTCGTCACGGCGCCGACGCCGGTGACGACGCCG
Source organism: Nonomuraea diastatica (assembly GCF_004349015.1). Taxonomy (NCBI): domain Bacteria; kingdom Bacillati; phylum Actinomycetota; class Actinomycetes; order Streptosporangiales; family Streptosporangiaceae; genus Nonomuraea; species Nonomuraea diastatica. The sequence goes on along the minus strand of NZ_SMKP01000094.1, from coordinate 8,589 downwards.
CAGGCCAGCAGGCACATGGCGGCGAAGGGGGCGTCCGCGGCGATCCGTACGCACATGGACTCGGAGACGACGGTGTACTCGGCGAACGCGCCGATGCCGATGAAGCGGCGGGTCTCCTGCCCGTCGAGGGTGACGCGCGGCGGGCCGCCCATGATGGTGGGGAGCCTGGCGGGGCCCGAGCACAGGTGGAACAGGCCCGCGCCGCACGGGCGGCACCGGCCGCAGGGGCCGTTCATGGCGATGATGACGTGGTCGCCCGGCTTGACGGTGGTCACGCCCGTGCCGACGCTCTCCACCACTCCGGCGCTTTCGTGTCCGAGGATGAACGGCGGCCGGCTCGCCACGGGGCTCTTGCCGTCGATGGCCTTGAGGTCGGAGCCGCACACGCCGGACGCCATGATCCGTACGCGCGCCTCGCCGGGGCCGGGGCCGGCGATCTCGACCTCGCGGATCTCCATGGGGGCGTGGAACCTGGTCAGGACGGCCGCGCGCATCAGCATGCGCCACACGGTAACCCGGTGCCGAGATTGGGAGCAAGCGGTTGCTCGGGAGCCCGTTGACACCCCTTCCAGGCGAATTTACGCTCGGCGCAAAACCAAGCGAGCGCTAGGCCAAATCGCTAGGAGGCCATCATGGTACGGCGGGGCACGATGGCACTCACCACGGCCGTGGCGCTGGCGATCACCGGATGCGCCGCCCAGCAGCAGCGGCCGGGCACCCACAGCGCCGGGGCCGACCAGGGCGTGACCGCCACCAGCGTCAGGATCGGCGGCGTGCTGACCAAGACCAGCGCCAGCGGCTACTCGACCAAGGACGCCGAGATCGGGGCCAGGGCCAGGTTCGAGCGGGCCAACGCGGAGGGCGGCGTGCACGGGCGTACGATCGAGTTCCTCGGCGCGGAGGACGACGGGCAGGACGCCGCCAAGGGCGATGCGGCGGCCAAGAAGCTCGTGCAGAAGGAGCAGGTGTTCGCCCTGGTCCCGGTGCACGCCCCCAACTTCGGCGGCGCCGCCTTCCTGGAGCGGGAGGGCGTGCCGTGGTTCGGCTGGGCGACGGGCCCGCAGTGGTGCGGCACGAAGACCGGCTTCGGCTACAACGGTTGCCTGGCGCCCAAGCAGGGCGCCGGCTCGCAGACGTGGTGGGGCCGGCAGATGGCCGACCTGCTCGGCGGCTCCGAGGGCAAGAGCGTCTACGTGCAGACCTCCGACTCCAGCGGCAGCAAGTACGGAGGCACCACGATCTCCCAGTCGTTCACCGCCGCCGGGTTCGAACTGGTCGGCGTGAACTCCGGGCTCCCGGCCGCCGCGCCGCCACCCGACTGGCTCCCGTACGTCGACAAGATCATGACGTCGGACGGCGGCGAGCCTCCCGACGTCGTGGTCTCCGTGATCGCGGGCACCAAGTTCAACGTCGGCCTCTATGCGGCGCTCAAGCGGGCCGGATACAAGGGCGTGCTGACCGACGCGACCAGCTACGACGCCGCCATCCTCGGCGACCCGGCCAGCGCGCAGGCGCTGGAGGGCGTGGTCGCGGCGCCGATGTTCGAGCCGTTCGAGTCGAGCGCCCCCGAGATCGCCCGGCTCAAGCGGGACGTCGAGCGGGTCGTGCCGGGCGCCGCGCTCACCCAGCACCTGGCGATCGGCTACTGGTCCGCCGACATCTTCCTCGACCTGCTGGCCACGACCGGCAAGGACCTGACGAGGGAGAGGTTCCTGGCCACGGCCAACGGCTCGTACGCCTACGAGAATCGCGGCTTCGGGAAGATCCAGTTCCCCAAGGACCACGACGAGCCGAACGGCTGCGGTGCCCTGGTCAAGCTGGAGGACGGCGCCTTCCAGGTGGCCAGGAACATGAAGTGCTTCGACAACGTGCCGCTCACATGATCACCGGCTACGTCCTCAGCGGCCTGGTCACCGGGGCCATTTTCGCGATCATGGGATCGGGCCTGACGCTGTCGTACGCGGCGACCGGGGTGTTCAACTTCGCCCACGGCGCCATCGGGTTCCTGTCGGCCCTGCTGTTCTACGAGCTCAACCTGGCCGCCGGGCTGCCCGCGTGGGTGTCGGCGCTGGTGTCGGTCGTGGTGTTCGCTCCCGCGCTCGGCTACGTGCTGCACAAGGCCATGTTCGAGGGGCTGGCGCAGGCGGGGGAGACCGCGCAGATCGTCGCCACGATCGGGCTCACCATCGCGCTGCCCGCGCTGGGCCTGCTGGTGGTGGACCTGGCCGGGCTGCCGCCGGCCGACGCGACGGCGCTGCCGCGCGGCGTCGGGCCGCATCCGGCGGGGGCGTTCGACGTGGCCGGCGTCCACCTGGACACCGACCAGGTCATCACGTTCGGCTTCTCGGTGGTGACCGCGGCCGGGTTGTGGGCGTTCATGCGGCACACGCCGTACGGGCTGAGGATGCGCGCCTCCGTCGACCGCCGCCGCCTGGCCACGCTCAGAGGCATCGACGCCGGCGCCACGTCGGCGCTGGCCTGGATGCTCGGCTCCGGCCTGGCCGGGCTCGCCGGGGTGCTGGCCGTGTCCGTGCTCGGGCTGGACGCGACCGCGTACACGGTGCTGCTGTTCGCCTCGGCCACGGCCGCGGTGTTCGGGCGGCTGCGGTCGATCCCCTGGACGTTCGCGGCCGGGCTGGCGCTCGGCGTGGTCCAGAACCTCGTCGCCGGCTACACCGACTTCCTCGAAGAGGTCACCGGGTTGCGCACGGCCGTGCCGGTGATCCTGCTGTTCGCCGGGCTCGTGCTGCTCAACAGGTCGCGCGAGCGAGTGGCGGGCAGCGAGGCCGAGGACGCGCCGCCGCCCGACCACCTGGCCGGGCTGCCGCCGTGGCGGCGCCGGCTGCCGTGGGTTCTGGGCCTGGCCGCGCTGGTGGCGTTCACGTTCACGGGGCCCGCCTACTACGTGGGGGTGGCCGCGCAGGGGCTCGTGCTGGCGTTGATCTTCTGCTCGTTCGTGGTGGTGACCGGAATCGGTGGCATGGTCAACCTGGCCCAGGCCGCCTTCGCCTCGATGGCGGCGTTGACCTGCGGGTGGGCGTTCTCGTCCGGGCTGCCGTTCGCCGTGGCGATCCTGCTGGGCGTGCTCGCGGCGGCCGCCGTCGGGATGCTCGTGGCGCTGCCCGCGCTGCGGCTCGGCGGGCGGGTGCTGACGCTCGCCACGCTCGCCATGGCGCTGCTGGCCGACCAGGTGTTGTTCCAGGTGGACGCGTTCAGCAACGGCACGATCGGGTGGTCGCTGCCGGCGCTCGGGTTCGGCTTCGCCGACACCTCGGATCCGCGGGTGCGGGTCGTCGTGCTGCTCCTGCTGATCGGCGCGGTGGCGCTGCTCGTGCGGAACCTGGAGCGGTCGGCGTCCGGGCGGGCGATCCTGGCCGTGCGCTCCGCTCCCGCGGCGGCGGCGACGTCGGGGTTGTCGGAACCCCGTACCAAGATCATGCTCTTCGTGCTGGCGTCGGCGATCGCCGGACTCGGCGGAGTGTTGTACGCGATCTCGAAGGGCTCGATCACCGCCACCGACCTGCCCGCGTTCGCCGGGTTCGTCTGGCTGGCCGTGGTCGTGCTCCAGGGCGTGCGCAGGATCGGCGGCGCGGTGCTCGGCGGGCTCGTCGCCGTCGCCGTGCCCGAGCTGCTGGCCACCTGGGACGTGTCGGCGCACGTCGGGGCCGTGCTTTTCGGCGCCGGCGGGATGATCCTGGCCAAGCATCCCGACGGGGTGCTCAGCCAGCTCGCCGGGATCCGTCACCGACACCGTCACCGAAGCCGGCGCGCGGAGCTCGAGCCGGCCCGCCCGGCCGTCCCGGCGGCCTCGGAGCGGACGTACCTCGCGCTGGAGGGCGTGGTCGCCGGCTACCAGGACTGCACCGTGCTGCGCGGCATCGACCTGGACGTCAACCCCGGCGAGGTGGTCGCGCTCCTCGGCGCCAACGGCGCCGGCAAGTCCACCACCTGCGCCGTCGCCGCCGGCGACCTGCCCGTCACCGCCGGCCGGATCCTGCTGGACGGCGAGGACATCACCGCATGGCCCGCCCACCGCCGGGCACGGGCCGGCATCCTGCTCGTGCCCGAGGGCCGGGGCGTCTTCCCCGGGCTCACCGTGGACGAGAACCTGCGCACCTGGCTGCCCGACCCCGGCCCCGTCTACGAGCGGATGCCCCACCTGATCGCACGCCGTGACCTGCTCGCCGGGGCGCTGTCCGGTGGCGAGCAGCAGCTGCTCACGCTCGCGGGCGCGCTGCTCCGGCCCCCGCGGGTGCTGGTCGCCGACGAGCCGTCACTCGGCCTCGCACCCGGGCTGGTGCGGCAGGTGTTCGACGTGTTCGCCGAGCTGCGCGAACGCGGGGTGGCGCTGCTGCTGGTGGAGGAGAAGGCCACGGAGGCGCTGGCGATCGCCGACCGGGTCGTGTTCATGCGGCTGGGCCGCGTCACGTGGGCGGGGCCGAGGTCCGAGGTCGACAGCGAGCGGCTGACCGCCGCCTACCTAGGGGTGAGCTGATGCTGGCCGTCGAGGGGGTGTCCGTGGCGTTCGGCGGGGTCAGGGCGCTGGACCAGGTGTCCTTCGAGGTCGGCGCGGGCCTTGTGTGCGGCGTGATCGGGCCGAACGGGGCGGGAAAGACGACGCTGTTCGACGTGGTGTCCGGGCTGCGCAGGCCGAGCGAGGGGCGTGTCAGGCTGGCCGGCCGGGACCTGACCGGCGTGTCACCGGTCAGGCGGGCCAGGGCCGGGTTGCGCCGCACGTTCCAGCGCACCCAGGTCTTCGGGTGGCTCACCGTGGCCGACAACGTGCTGGCCGCGCTCGACTGGCACGGCGGAGGCGGCGGGATCGCCGCCGACCTGGCCGGGTGGCCGGGCCGCGGCAGGCGCGAGCGCGAGCGCCGCGAACGCGTCACCGAGGTGCTGGAGTTGTGCGGGCTCACCCCGCTGCGCGACGCGTACGCCGCCGCGCTCCCCGTCGGCCGGCGCCGGCTCGTCGAGCTGGCCAGGGCGCTGGCCGACCGGCCTGAGCTGCTGCTGCTCGACGAGCCCACCTCCGGGCTGGACGGCGGCCAGACGGCCCGCCTGGGCGAGGTCGTCAGGGCGCTGGACACGACCGTGCTGCTGGTCGAGCACGACATGGGGTTCGTCATGGACGTCTGCGACCGGATCATCGTGCTGGACCTCGGCAAGGTGATTGCCGTCGGGACGCCCGCCGATATCAGGCGGGACCCGGTCGTCAGGGCCGCCTATCTGGGCTGAGCGTGGCGCTCGGTGAAGGACAGGATGCGCCTCCAGGCGTCCTGGCACGCCTCGGCCCACTCGCCGTACGAGCGGTCGAAGAACGAGTGCGGTGCGCCGTCGTAAATGTGCGTCTCGTGCTCCGTGCCCACCTGGTCGAGGGCGGCCTCGTACGCCTCGAACTCCTCCGGCGTCGAGACCGTGTCGGCCCCGCCCCTGAGCAGGAGGAGCGGCGCCCCGGGACCTGACCGCGGCAGGTCGATGAAGCGCAGCGCGCCGTAGAATCCGATGCCGCCGGCCAGGCCGTTGCCTTCGGCGGCCAGCCGCCACGACTGGCCGCCGCCCATGCAGAAGCCCACCGTGAACACCGGCCCTCTGCCCGCCAGCGCCTCGGTCGCCGCCCTCGCGTCGGCTCTGACCCCCTCGCTGGTGAGCTGGTTGACGTGCGTCATGAAATCGAAGTCGTCGCCGCGGTCGCCGCGGCCCGCCGTACGGCCGAAGTAGTCGATCGCGATCGTGAAGAATCCCGCCTCGGCGAAGCGCACGGCGAGGTCGCGGTAGAAGGGGTGCAGGCCCCGCACGTCGGGCAGGAGCACCACGCAGCGACCGTTCGGCGCGGCGGGCTCGGCCCGGTAGGCGAGGAAACGGTTGCCGTCGGTGGCGGTCAGCTCGATCTGCTCATGCGAGGTCACCTCTCCCTGGACGGGCGGGGCGGGCGGTCTGCTGTCGGTGGAATGGCACATGCCGGACAGCATGCCCGGGGCGTTCGCGGATATCCACGTGGTCGGAGGGTCGCGGCGGTGATGTTCGCGCGTGGCGGAGCGGCGGCGGCATACCGCTTGCGCGACACGGCGCGGGATCTGATCATGGCAGAACCCGCACCGGGCGGCGGAAGGGGAAGCTCATGGCGTTCCACCCCAATCTCGACCCCGAAATGCGTACCGGCCTCGAACAGGCGGCCCTGCCGGAGGTCGAATCCACGGCGGCGGCATGATCATCGGTAAGCCCGAGATGGATGACGCGTCGATGGTCGGCTTCGTCGAGCAGCTCGGCGTCGTCGCGGTCTCCGTCGACTACCGGCTCGCGCCGGAGCACCCGCACCCCGCGCCGGTCGAGGACTGCTACGCCGGGCTGGCATGGACCGCCAAGAGCGCGGCCGAGCTCGGCATCGACCCCGGCCGGCTGGCGGTGGGCGGGGCTAGCGCGGTCGGCACCGGCGACGTCTCCCCGTACGCGGCCCCGGCCAGGGCGGCCGATCTCGCCGGGCTGCCGCCCGCGTTCGTGGATGTGGGGGAGCTGGAGGTGTTCAGGGATGAGTGCGTCGACTACGCGCAGCGGCTGGCACAGGCGGGGGTGTCGACGGAGTTCCACCTGTATCCCGGGGCGTTCCACGGGTTCGACGTGATGGTGCCCGGCGCCACGCTCAGCCGGAGGGCCGCGGCGGCGCGGGTGGCGGCGCTCAAGCGGGCGTTGCGCCGCTGACCAAGTGGCGCCCGGTGGCGCACATACCAAGCGTGCGCTAGGTTGGTTAGGTGGATCTCGACTTTTCCCCGGCCGAGCGGGACTTCCGAGCCGAGGTTCGTGACTGGCTGCGCGCGCACGTGCCGGAACCGCTCCCGTCCATGGACACCGCGGAGGGCTTCGCGGCGCACCGCGCCTGGGAGGCGCTGCTGGCCGGCGCGCGGCTGTCCGTCGTCTCCTGGCCCGAGCACTACGGCGGGCGCGGCGCCTCCCTCATCGAGTGGCTGATCTTCGAGGAGGAGTACTGGGCCGCCGGAGCCCCCGCCCGGGTGACGCAGAACGGCATCTTCCTGCTGGCGCCGTCGCTCATGAGATTCGGCACGCCCGAACAGCGCGATCGCTGGCTGCCGCGGATGGCCCGGGGCGACGACGTGTGGGCGCAGGCCTGGTCGGAGCCCGAGGCGGGCAGCGACCTGGCCGCGCTGGCCTCCAGGGCCGAGCCCGCCCCCGGCGGCCACCGCCTGTACGGCCACAAGACGTGGAGCTCGCGCGCCGCCCACGCCACCCACGGATTCGGCCTCTTCCGCACCTCCGGCACGCGCCACCACGGCCTCACGTACGTCATGTTCCCCATGGACGACGTCGCCGTCCGGCCGGTCGGGCAGCTCGACGGGCTGCCTGGGTTCGCGGAGCTGCACTTCGACGGGGTGTTCGTGCCGGAGTCGATGGTGATCGGCGAGCCGGGCGACGGATGGCGGATCGCGATGGCCACCACCTCCTCCGAACGCGGCCTGACCCTGCGCAGCCCGGGACGTTTCCTCGCCACCGCTGACCGGCTCGTCGCGCTCGCCCGCGACGCCGGCCCGGCCCTCGCCGACCGGGCCGCCAGATGCTGGGCCGACGCGGAGGCGTACCGGCTGCACACGTACGCCACCGCGCGGCGGCTCATGACCGGCGAGGAGCTCGGGCCCGAGGCCAGCATGGGCAAGGTGTTCTGGTCCGAGCTGGACCTGCGCATGCACGCCCTCGCCATGGAACTGCTCGGAGACCGGGCGGGGGACACGGCCTGGCTGGACGGGTTCCTCTTCGCGCAGGCGGGCCCGATCTACGCGGGCACGAACGAGATCCAGCGCACCATCATCGCCGAACGCGTCCTCGGCCTGCCCAGGGCGGGGGTGCGGCCGTGAACTTCGGCTTCACCGGCGACCAGCTCGCCCTGGGGGCGACCGTACGCGACGTGCTGCGGGCGCACTGCCCACCGGCCGCACTGCGCACCGGGCGGCGGCCCGCCTGGAAGCAGCTCGCCGGCCTGGGCTTCTTCGGGTTGCTGCTGCCCGCCGAGTCCGGCGGCCTGGGGTTGTCGCTGGCCGACGTCCTGCCGGCGCTGGAGGAGACCGGACGGGCGTGCCTGCCGGGGCCGGTCGTCGAGACCGCCGTGGTGGCGGCGTACCTGCCGGCGGGCCTGCCCGAGCTGGCCTCCGGCGCGGTGTGCGTGAGCGTGCTGCCGCCGGGGCAGGCGTACGCGCCGGACGCCGACCTCGCCGACCTGCTGGTGGTGGCGCGGGCGGGCGGCTGGCACCTGGTCCGCAAGGAGTCAGTACGCCTCGCGGCCCGCCCCGGCGTCGATCCGTGCCGGCCGCTGTACGAGGTGGGCTTCGACGTGTCCGAGGAGCTTGGCGGGGCCGTCGAGCCGGCGATGCTCGGGGCCACCGTCGCCACGGCGGCGCAGCTCATCGGGGTCGCCAGGGAGCTGCTCGCGGTCACCGTCGCGTACGCGCGGGCCAGGACGCAGTTCGGGGCGGCCATCGGGTCGTTCCAGGCGGTCAAGCACCAGCTCGCGGACGTCGCCGTGGCCGTCGAGTTCGCCGCGCCCCTCGTGCACCGGGCGGCCCTGTCGGTGGGTGGGCCAATGGG
>NZ_SMKP01000093.1:0-39123 GCF_004349015.1 Nonomuraea diastatica | reverse complement strand
ATCCCACCCTCCCCCAACGGGCGAACGATCGTGTATGGGCCAATGTGCGAAGGTTCGTGACTCACCGTGGTGATTGTCGCTAGAGATCCTTGGCGACAGGTAGAAGATCGCTTGATTCCGCGGAGCCCGGACGTGGCGATGATCAAGGTGCCGAGCCCGCTCACAACACCGTGACCGAAATGCCCGATTTACGAAGAAGATGAAAATCGAACGGGACAGCAAATCCGGAGCCCCGGGTCGACTGATTAGACCGTGCCATTCCCTCGATGATCTTACCTCTGACGCATGTGCTGACCTGCGACGATGCCGCGCTTTCGCCCACCGTTATCGAATCGCATTCTAGACGTGAACGATCTGACACAGCCGGATCACGATCGCTGTGACGCATGGTCAAATATCCCTCATCCTCTGTTATGGTCCCTTCCTGCCCAAAAATAAGGGACACCCTTTACCCGAGGAGGATCATGCGGAGCGCCCGAAGGATCATCGCCATCAGCACCGCTCTGGCGGCGGCTACCGCTCCCCTGCTGGCTGTTGCCTCCCCTGCAGCCGCCGCGCAGCCCGCGACGACGAGCGTCCAGCAGAACCTACCGCTGGACGACGTGCTTCCCCTCCAGGGCCTCAACCCCCTGGCACAGCTGAAGCGCGTCAAGCAGCTGCTGAAGAGTGGCTACGTGCCGCAGGCGCTGAGCGTGACGAACGCGGCCAACCCCCAGTACGCGTCTCTCTGGGTCAAGGACGTCACCCGCAAGGTCAACGTCTTGCAGGGCCTGACGGCCATCGACCTGCAGAAGCGCATCACCGAGCAGCTGAAGCTGGGCTACGTGCCCACCATCATCAGCGGCACCGGCTCGGGCTCTGGTTCCATTTTCGCGGCGGTCTTCGAGAAGAAGGCATCCGGTAAGGCCGAGGCCAAGGTCGACCTGACCAAGGACGCCTTCCAGAAGCTCAACGCCAAGCTCAGCGCCGCCGGCCTCGGCCTCGCCTCGGTCGACGTCTACGGCACCGTCGAGAAGCCGCTCTACGCGGCCGTCTGGGTCACCGGAGCCGTCACCGGAGCCGTCAAGGTGAGCCTCGGCCAGACCGTGGAGGCGCGCGGCAAGGAACTCCTGGCGATGGCCAGGCAGGGCCTGCGCCCCGTCCTCATGGCCATCGAGCCCGGTCAGCTCTACACCACCGTGTGGAGCAAGGGCAGCACGGCCGGCCTGAAGGAACACCTGAACCTGTCCCGCGTGACCTACACCCTGCAGAACACCAAGATGAAGGCCCTGGGCTACAAGCCTGTGGTCCTGGACACCGAGGGCAGCACCTTCGCGGCGATCTGGAGCAAGGGCTGACAGCTCGTGAGAGCCGAGGATCCCGGTGAAGCCGCGGCAGCCGAGATCCTCGACGCGCGCCGGACGCCACCTCTCCGGAGCCCGACCTGCCGCCTGCGCATTACCGGCAGCGCACGGGACAAGCGGGGTGCGGCGCGCCGACCCCCCGACGCCGCGGCGGCCATCCCCCTCCCCCGGCGATCAGAAACGTGCTTTCCCTGATCGCCGGGCGGGCCGCTCCTGAGCGACCCCCTTCTCGAAGCGCTCACGACGCGGCTCATTTGAGGTGGCCGCCCTGGCCGACGTCGTACGCCTCTCGAACCAACGCCGCGAACCCGTCGTCGAGCTGGCCCGCGGCGGTGACGCGGAAGGCGTGCACGAAGAGCCGTTTGGTGTAGGGGGAACAGCGGGTGATGCGGGGATCGTCGACCTGGCGCTGGAGGTCGAGGTAGCCCACGAGCCCCCGGGCGTCCGGTTTGGCGCCGGCGAAGCCGCGGCGCTCACCCTTGAACGTGATGGCGGACTTGGAGATCGCATAGGTGAACGGGCCGCACGCCTCCACCAACGAGACGAAGCGTTCGTAGAGGGCGACGGAGGCGGCGGGCTTGCCGTCGAGGTGATCGTGCACGGTCCATTCGCGACGCGGTTCCATGGGTCGAAGGTATCGACGGTCACCGACAATAAGGACGCGAGGTCGTGGACAGGCCCCCTTGCCCGGCCGCCTGTGGCGGGCATGGTCGGCTCAGTGGTGTTCCGTGGCTCCCAGCGCGCGCATGAGGTGGTCGGCGAGGGCTTCGAGGTAGCCGGGCTCGATGGGCGCCTGGCGCACGTTGAGCCGCCAGTGGATGGGGGCGGCGAGCAGGTCGAGGGCGAGTTCGAGGTTGAGGTCGGCGGGGAGTTCGCCGCGTTCGACCGCGCGGTGCAGGGCGGCCGAGCCGAGTTGCCGCCGGGGGGTGCCGATGGTGTCCTGGATCGCTTCGGCCAGTACGGGGTTGCGGGCGGCTTCGGCAGTCAGGTCGGGCAGGATGAGGACGAACCGCGGGTGGGTCAGCCAGTCGCGGATGGCGGCCAGGCCCGCGATCAGGTCTCCGCGCAGTGACCCGGTGTCGGGGAACTCGGCCAGCGGCACGCTCATCTGCGACAACACCGCGAGCACCATGTCCTGTTTGCGCGGCCAGCGCCGGTAGAGCGCGCTTTTGCCCACGCCCGCGCGCCGGGCCACCGCCTCCATCGACAGCCGCCCGTAGCCGCGCTCGGCCAGCTCGTCCAGCACGGCCTCGCTGATCGCGGAGGTGATCTGCGGCTGGAGAACGGCGGCGCCGGTCGGTGGGCGGCGAGTACGTCCGGTCATGCCCGGAGCATACATGTGGACGATACGGTACCGTCCCGCCCTATGATGAACGGGACGGTACCGTATCGTCCATTCGACTACCCCGGGGAGAGATCCATGACCACCGCGCGCGACCTCATCGCAGAAGCGCTCCGGCGCCTGCTCGCCAAAGACATGATCGGCTACGCCGGGCTCTGGGCCGTCGACGGAGTCATCGAGTTCCCGTTCGCCCCGCAGGGTTACCCCGCCCGGCTGGACGGCCGAGCCGCCATCGAGGACTACCTGCGCGACTATCCCAACCTGCTGGACGTCAAGGAGGTCGTCGAGCAGGTGGTCCACGAGACGGCGGATCCGGCCGTCGCCGTCGCGGAGTTCCAGATCGCGGGGGTGGTGGTGGCCACCGGTCAGCCGTACACGATGCGTTACATCACGGTCGTCACCGCACGCGACGGCGAGATCGTGCGCTGCCGCGACTACTGGAGCCCGCTCGCCGCGGCCGAGACGATGGGCGGGCTCGACGCGATGACGGCCGCCTTCACCGGCGGGAGAGCGGGCGCATGAGCGTGCTGGTCATCGGCGGCACCGGGACCACCGGCAGCCGGGTCGCCGCCCAGCTGGGTGAGCAGGGCGCCGCTGTACGCGTCGCCACGCGGTCACCGGCCGCAGGAAACCCTGATCACGTACGGTTCGACTGGAACGATCCGGACACCCACCGCCCCGCCGTGGCGGGGATGGACGGGATCTACCTCATCGCCCCCGCCGGGTCGCTCGACCCGGCGCCGCTGGTGCGGTCGTTCCTGACCGGCGCGGTGGGCGCCGGGGTGCGCCGGGTGGTGTTGCTGAGCTCGTCCGCGCTGCCCGAGGACGCGCCCGGCATCGGGACGCTGCCTCGGGTGGTGCGGGCGACCGTGCCGGAATGGGCGGTTCTGCGGCCGTCCTGGTTCATGCAGAACTTCACCGGCGACCACCCCGTCGCGCACGGCATCCGCGCCGGCGGCGAGATCGTCACCGCGACCGGTGACGGCCGGGTGGGGTTCGTGGACGCCGCCGACATCGCCGCGGTCGCCGTGCGGGCGCTGCTGGACGCCGCGCCGCATGACACCGACCACCTGATCACCGGCCCGCAGGCGCTCAGCTACGCCGACGCCGCCGCCGTCATCACCGACGTCACCGGCCGGACCGTACGGCACAGGCCCGTCGAGGCCGCCGCGATGGCCGAGCGGTTCGTCGCCACCGGCCTGCCCCCCGCGTACGCCGGCATGCTCGCCGCTCTCGACGAGGACATCCGGCGCGGCGCGGAGGACCGGGTGACCACCACCGTTCCCGACGTGACCGGGCGCCCCGCCCGGTCGTTCGCCGAGTTCGTCGCCGGCCACCGGTCCGCGTTCACCGCTCCCGGCAACGCGAGCGAGGCGGTCACAGCATGTCCGTGAGGCGGTCGGTCCGAGACATCCCACTAGTGCACGACCTCGCCGGCGCCCGGGCCGCCGAAGAAGGTACGCAGGTCCGCGGCCAGCTCCTTCGGGGCCTCCATCGCCGGGAAGTGCAGGCCCCGCTCGTGCTCCGTCCAGTGCGCGTCGGCGGGCGGGCCGACGAGCCGGCGCACCGTGGGGTCCGCGCCGAACACCGCGAACCCCTGCGGCACGGCCGGCGGCGCACCCCAGTCGGAGGAGTGGGCCTGCTCGTACAGGAAGCGGGCGGCGGAGACGCCTGAGCCGGTGAACCAGTACAGGCTCACGATGGTGAGCAGCTGGTCCCGGTCGTACGGCAGGTCCGTCGCCCGCTCGAAGCTCTCCGCGATCCAGCCGAGCTGCCCGGCCGGTGAGTCGTTGAGCAGGTAGCCCATCGTCTGCGGGCGGCTGTTCTGGATCGCCAGGTAGCCGCTGTCCTCGGTGCGGAACCGGGCCATCCGGTCGAGGGCCGACCGGTCCACCGGGTCCGACGGGTCGAGACCCTCGCCCATGCCCGGCAGAAAGGTGGCCGTGGCCGCCGCGCTGTACGGGTCGGTCACGATGTGGACGCCCACGACGTGCTCGCCGTCCAGGCCGGCCACCGCACCCGACACGCCACCGCCGACGTCGCCGCCGTGGACGCCGTACCGGTCGTAGCCGAGGCGGCGCATCAGCTCGATCCACGCCCGCGCGGTCCGGCCCATCGACCAGCCGGTCTCGTGCACAGGGGTGGAGAAGCCGAAGCCCGGCAGCGAGGGGACCACCACGTGGAAGTCCTCCCGCAGCTCCTCGATCAGCTGGGTGAACTCGGCGAATCCGCTGGGATAGCCATGGGTGAGCACCAGCGGGAGCGCGCCGGGGTTGCCGGAGCGAACGTGCAGGAAGTGGATGCGCTGCCCGTCGATCTCGGTCGTGAACTGCGGGTACGCGTTGAGCCGTGCCTCGGCGGCCCGCCAGTCGTACCCGTCGGCCCAGTACGCGGCAAGTTCCTTGAGGAACTCCAGCGGCACGCCGCGGGTCCACCCGACCCCGGGGAGCTCGTCGGGCCACCGGGTCCGGGCCAGCCGGTCGGCCAGGTCGTCGACGTCGGGCTGGGGGATGGCGATGGTGAACGGCCGGATATCCATGGGGAGCTCCTTGTCGGTTGGAGGAATCCCCAAGCTAGGAGCCGTTGCGGCAAGGTTCTTTCCGCATTGATCACCCATCAGGCGACCGTACGCGCGGCGGGGCTCACCCGAGTTCGGCCATGACCCGCCGCATGTCGGAGACGGCCTGCAGGGTGCCGCGAACGGTCCCTGTGACCTTGGAGCGTCCCGTCCTGGGCAGGTAGTCGACCTCTGTCTCGGCGATCCGCCAGCCGGCGGCGGCGGCGCGCAGGACCATCTCGCACGGGTAGCCGAACCGGCGGTCGGTCAGCCCGAGCTCCAGGAGCCGCTGCCGCCCGGCGGCCCGCATCGGCCCGAGATCGTGCAGCAGGGCCCCGGTACGGCGGCGCAGGGTGCGGGCGAGGACGGCGTTGCCGAGCCGGGCATGCCAGGGCCAGACACCCGCGGTTCGCGGTCGGCGGGCGCCGAGGACCAGGTCGGCGTGGCCGCCGGTGACGGGTGCCACCACCCCGGGGAGCTGGCGAGGGTCGAGTGAGGCGTCCGCGTCCATGAAGCAGACGACGTCGGCGGTCGAGGCCAGCAGGCCGGCGTGGCAGGCGGCGCCGAAGCCGCGCCGGGGCTCGTGGACGACGTGGGCGCCGAGATCGCGGGCGACCTCGGCAGAGCGGTCGGTCGAGCCGTTGTCGACCACGAGAGGGCGATAACCGGCGGGCATGCGTCCGAGGACCCAGCCGAGCGCGGCCTCCTCGTTCAGGCAGGGAAGGATCACGTCGACCGTCATGATCGGGCGAACTCCTTCATCCCCGCGTCGAAGCCGATCTCGGCGCGGAAGCCCAGTTCGAGGCAGGCCCGTTCAGGAGAGGCGACGATGTGGCGGACGTCGCCCAGCCGGTAGCCTCCGGTGATCTCCGGGTTGGGTCCGCCCTGCTCGGCAGCCAGCGCGTCCGCCATCTCGCCCACGGTGTGCGGGGCGCCGCTGGCGATGTTGTAGGCCCTCAGCGCGCCGGGTCGCGACGAGGCCAGGACCGCCGCCAGGTTCGCGCGGGCGACGTCGCGCACGTGCACGAAATCGCGGAGCTGGCGGCCGTCCTCGAACACCTTCGGAGGCCGGCCTGCCGCCAGCTCGGAGCGGAAGATCGCGGCCACTCCCGCGTAGGGGGTGTCGCGGGGCATGCGCGGGCCGTACACGTTGTGGTATCTGAGCGCCACGGCGCTTCCGCCGGTCTCCCTGGCCCAGTTGGCGGTCAGGTGTTCCTGGGCGAGCTTGCTGGTGGCGTAGGCGTTGCGCGGATCGGGTGGGGCGTCCTCTCCGATGGAGGCGCAGCGCACCGGCTCGTCACACCGCGGGCAGACCGGCTCGAACCGGCCCTGCTCCAGGTCCGGTACGGCACGCGGCCCCGGCCGGACCCGGCCGTGCCAGACGCACTCGTAGTCGCCCTCACCGTAGATCACCATGGAGGAGGCGAGCACCAGGCGTGCGATCCGGTGCCTGGCCATGGCGGCCAGCAGGACGGCTGTGCCGTACACGTTGACCGAGGCGTAGTCGGGCAGGTCGGAGACGTCCACGCCGAGCCCCACCTTGGCGGCCTGGTGCACGACGACATCGACGCCCGGCAACAGCGTGTCCAGGACCTCCGCGTCGCGCACGTCGTCGCCGTCGCGCAGATCCAGGCCGAGGACGTCGTGACCCGCCGCGCTCAGGGTCTCGGCCACGTGTCCGCCGATGAAACCGGCCGAGCCGGTGACCATCACTCTCACGCCGCCGACGCTAGCCCGTCGCCCCGGCCGCGCCGAAAAGACGTAAGCGGTTCGTAAGGGCTCTTACGGAGGGCGAACAGAGCACGCCGCCACGGCTCGGAAGCGGCACCGGGATGCGAGGCTGCCGCCTGTGAACCGAAGCCTGCTCCTCGCCTGCGGGGCCCTCGCCGCCCTGGCAGCCGTCCTGCTCAGGATGGTGGCCGGACCACCCGGCCTGGGCTGGACCCTGTCGGCCTGGGTGTTGTTCGGGGCCGCCTTGTGGCTGGCCAGGCGGGTGCCGGAACGGCGGCTCGGCGCGCTGGTCGTCGCCGGTGGGATCATGCTGGCCGCCACCGGGCTGGCGGCCCCGCCGAGCAGCAGCACCGACTCCTTCCGGTACGCGTGGGACGGCCGGGTGCAGGCCGCGGGCATCTCCCCCTACGACCACCCACCGGCCGACCCGGCTCTCGAACGGTTGCGCGACGACTGGCTCTTCCCACCCGGCTGCGACGCCCCCCGCCTGTGGCCCCTGCCCGGCGACGGCTGCACCAGGATCAACCGGCCCGCCGAACCCACGATCTACCCGCCGGTCGCGCAGGGGTACTTCCTGCTGATCCACTGGCTGTCGCCGGAGGGCTCCCGGCACAAGGTCCTCCAGCTCGGCGGCTGGGTGATGGCCGTGCTGGCGCTGGTGGTGTTGTGCCGGCTCGCGGGCGCCCGGCGGGCGGCGCACTGGGCGTGGTGCCCCGCGGTGCCGATCGAGGCCGTGAACAACGCGCACGTCGACATGCTCGGCGTCCTGCTGGTGGTGCTGGCCTTCGGCGCCGTCAGCGCCGGTCGCGCCCGCGGCACGCTGCTCGGCGCGGCCGTGGCGGCCAAGCTGCTGCCCGCGACGGCGCTCCCCGGCGCCCTGTCCGGCGTGCTGGCGAACGGCGTGGCGTGGCGGCGCGTCCTCGTCACCGTGGTGCCCGCCGCTCTCGTGGTGGCGCTGTCCTACGTGCCCTATGTGCTGGCCTCGGGAACCGCCGTCCTGGGATACCTGCCGGGCTACCTCAAGGAGGAACGCTACGACGGCGCCGGCCACGGCAACCGCTACGCGGTCCTGCGGCTGCTCCTCCCGGACTCCTGGGCCCCTTACGCCGCGATCGCGCTGATCGGCCTGGTCGTCCTCCTCGTCCTGCGGTACGGCGACGCCGACCGGCCCTGGCGAGGCGCGCTGCTGGTCAGCGGCTCGCTCCTGCTGCTGTTCACCCCCGGGTACTCCTGGTATGCGCTGCTGGTCGTCGCGCTGGTCGCCATGGACGGACGGGTGGAATGGCTGGGCGTCGCCCTGGCGGGCGCGGTCGCCTACACCGCCGGCCCGGCCGACCCCGGCAACCTCGGCACCCCCTTCTACGCCGCCGCCGCACTGGCCGTGCTGGTCGGCTGGGCCGCACGCCGGCCCCACCCCGCGGAAGTACGCCCATGAACCTCAGCACCGTCTCCGCCAAGTTCACCAGCACCCTGCGCTCCGAGCAGGTGGCCGGGAAGATGGGCGTCTGGCTGGGCGTGAGCTTCACCGTCGCGTTCGTCACCGGGTTGTTCAGCCATTTCGTGCAGCACCCGCCCGCCTGGCTGCTGTGGCCCTCCCGGCCGGTCAACCTCTACCGGGTCACCCAAGGGCTGCACGTCGTCGGCGGGATCGCCACGGTCCCGCTGCTGCTGGCCAAGCTCTGGGCGGTCTACCCGAAGTTGTGGCAGTGGCCTCCGTTCCGCTCCGCGGGCCACGCCGTCGAGCGCCTGTGCGTGCTGCTCCTGGTGGCGGGCGCGTTGTTCCAGCTCGTCACCGGGACGCTGAACATCGCCTACGTCTACCCGTGGCCGTTCGGCTTCCTCCAGGCGCACTACTGGACGGCCTACATCGTCTACGGCGCGCTCCTGATCCACGTGGCCAACGAGTGGGCCAAGGTCAGGCGGAACCTGTGGACCCGCGTGGAGAGCCCGGAACGCAGGCGCTTGTTGTTCACCGTCGCCGCGGCCTGCGGTCTGACCGCCCTGGTCACCGCGGGCGAGGCGGTCACCCCGCTGGCCCGGCTGGCCGTCCTGGCCCCGCGCGATCCCCGCGTCGGTCCGCAGGGCGTGCCCGTCAACAGGTCGGCGGCCGCGGCCGGCGTGGTGCCCGACGCCGGCTACCGGCTGCTGGTCACGGGTGTACGCACGCCCCTGTCGCTCGGCTACGCCGACCTGCTGCGGCTGCCGCAGCACACCGTACGCCTGCCGATCGCGTGCGTGGAGGGCTGGAGCGTGGAGTGCGAATGGACCGGCGTGCGGCTGCGCGACCTGCTCCTGTCCGCCGGCGCCTCCCCGGACGCCTTCGTCGTCGTCGAGTCCCTGGAGCGGGTGGGAGGGTACCGCAGCAGCGAGGTCCGCCCGCCTCACTGGAGCGATCCGCTGACGCTGCTGGCCCTGCGGATCAACGGGGAGACGCTGAGCGCCGACCACGGTTTCCCGGTGCGCCTGATCGCGCCGAATCGGCCTGGCGTCCAGCAGACCAAGTGGGTCAAGGAAGTGAAAGTGACATGAAGTGGGTCGGCTACGCGGCCGGCGGCGCCCTGATCGTCCTCGGACTGGCCGGGCTGGCGCTTGAGGGCGTCCTGATCGGATGGACTCTTTGGTTCGGCGGGGTGCTCGTCGTCCACGACGCCCTGCTCGCCCCAGGTGTGGCGGTGGCCGGCACGGTGATCGGCCGGTGGCCCCAGCCCTTGCGGACCGCCCTGATCCTGGCGGCGACGCTGACGCTCGCCACCCTCCCCACCGTGCTGGCGCTGGGCCGGCGGGCCGACAACCCGTCGATCCTGCCGCTGTCGTACGGCGTCAACCTCGTCATCGTCCTCGCAGCCATCGCCCTGCTCGCGGTGGCGGATCACCTGCTGTCAGCATCTCGGAAGGACTGAGCACGCTGAGCCATCACATGTTCCAGTTCGTGATCATCGCCAAGGAACCGGTGCCCGGGAAGGTCAAGACCCGCCTCACCCCGCCGTACAGCCCGGCCGAGGCCGCCGCCCTCGCCGAGGCCGCGCTCCGCGACAGCGTGCGCGCCGCCGCCGCGGCGCCGGCGACCCAGCGGGTGCTCGCCCTCGACGGGCTGCCGGGCCGCTGGCTGCCCGCGGGGTTCGTGGTGATCCCGCAGCGCGGCGCCGGCCTGGACGAGCGCCTGGCGGCTGCCTTCGCCGACGCCCACCGGCTGCGACCTGACCCCGTCGTACTGATCGGCATGGACACCCCGCAGGTCACCCCCGCGCTCCTGCGCGAGGCCGGGGAGGCGCTGGAGCAGCACGACGCGGTGTACGGCCCGGCCGCCGACGGCGGGTTCTGGCTGCTCGGCCTGCGGCGACCGGACCCCACGCTGCTCCTGGGGGTGCCCATGTCGCATCCCGAGACCGGCAAGCACCAGCTGGACCGGCTCGAACGCGCCGGGCTGGCCGTGCACCACCTGCCCGAGCTGACCGACGTCGACACCGCGGCCGACGCCGCCGCGGTCGCCGCCGAGGCGCCCGCGTCCTGTTTCGCCGCCACGCTGCGGGAGCTGAGCCGGTGATCGGGGAACTCTACGCCGACGCCCTCGCGGGGGAGACCGCCGAGCTCGAATACGTGGACGGCACCCGCGCCACGCTGGAGACCGCCCACTGGTTCGAGCCGATCGACGGAGACGAGGAACTCCTCCGCCGCTGCTCCAGCCCCACGTTGGACGTCGGCTCCGGCCCCGGGCGTCTCACGGCGGCGTTGACCCGGCGCGGAGTCCGCGCTCTCGGTATCGACATCACGCCGCGCGCCGTCGCCCTGACCCGCCGCGCCGGAGGTTTCGCCCTGCTCCGGGACGTCTTCGACGACGTCCCCGGCAGCGGCCGCTGGGCGACGGCGTTACTCGCCGACGGCAACATCGGCATCGGCGGCAACCCGGAAGCGCTGCTCCACAGGCTCAGGCAGCTCCTGCGGCCGGGCGGCACGATCGTGGCCGAGGTCGCGCCGCCCGGGACACGAAGCCGGGTCGACCGGCTGCGGCTGCGCCGGGGGCCGCTGACCGGGGAGTGGTTCGGCTGGGCTACCGTCTCGGCAGGCGACATCCGGCGGATCGGCCTGGCCGGCGGCTTCGCCGAGGTCGACTGCTGGACCGCGCACGGCCGCTGGCTGGCGCTCCTGCACTAGGACAGGCGCATCGTGGAGACCGGAACGCCCGCTCAGGCCATGTGCGTGATCTGACCCGACCGCTGACAGCGGCGGACGATCGGCTCCAGGTAGTCGACCAGAGGCCCGCCCAGCTCGGCCGGGGAGCGGACCAGGGCGATCCGGTCGAACTCGGGGTCTTCTTCCGCGGCCGGCAGGGCCGCGAACCGTGCGCGCAGGAACGACGCCGGCCTGCTCGGCGCGCTGAACAGCACACCGACGTTCCCGGTCGCGCCGCGCGTGACGAGCCAGAGGCTCAGGTCTTCGGGGGACGTGTCGACGCCGGTCTCCTCGACCAGCTCGCGGGCGGCATGCCTGCCCAGCGCGGCCACGTCGAGGGGCTCGTCGCCCTGGGGCGGTTCCATGGAGCCGCCGGGCAGCTGCCAGCGGCCGGGCGCGACCGTGACCCGTGACATCCGCCCGACCAGCAGGCGCCCGTCGTCCGCCGGCTGCACGACGGCCACGAAAAGGGACGGCAACCACGCGGCGGAGCCCATGACCCGGCGCAGGACGTGATGCCGGAACGTCGTGCGTACCCAGGAGACCACCAGGCTGTGCGGCCCTTCCCAGCCGAGGCTCGCGCACGCCACCACCGGACCGTCGAAGAGGCTCGGATTGGCGAGGACCGCCTCCTCCCACAGGTGGTTCATGGCCGCCCGCTCGTCCGGCGACAGCCGGGGCGCGGCGGTTTCGACCAGGGAGAGCCGGTGGACGTCCAGGAGCTCGACGCCGGGCGTGCGCGGCAGCGGTTGGGTCACCGGCCCATGGTCACCCTTGGTGATGACTCCATCACCGGACTTGACCTTACCTTTGTCGCCGGAACGTCGGTCGGCACGGCCGCGCCGGATAAGACGTAGTGTCCAGATCAGCAACCTTCCCGGCCGCACGCACGGCGGCCCTCGCGAGATGGAAGCCGCCATGACCGTCACTCCCGCACACCTGCGCGACCTCGCGGGCCGCGCCGAGGCGCTCACCGCCGAGGTCCTGGCGCTGTGTGACCGCGCCGCCCAGCCGGAGCCCGAGCCCCTCACGACCGCGCGGCACGCCGCGACCCGGCTGGCCCGGGGCGCGGAAGACCTCCATCGGGCGGCCACCGACCTGGTCAGGCTCCAGGTCCAGCCGTGCGGCCTGCCGTGGGGCGTCTGCCCCGAGCACGGCAACACCTTGTCCTCCAAAGCCGGTGTCACCACGTGCCGCGTGTGCGAGCGCACCTGGGACCATGACCGGCTCGGCCGGCCGTGCGAGGAACCGGTGACGTGGAAGGTGATCGACCGGGCCGGCACGGAGACGCGGATGTGCGACGGGCACGTCTTCGGCGCCCGCGCCGCCGCCGCGGGGGCGACCTTCGTCCGCCTCGACGACAACGGCGCCTGATCCGCAGCAGCTTTCCGACGGCCTCCGGCACGCCACTTAATTTGCATCGTTCGTTATCTTGTATCGTTCGTGTTTATGGCGATAGGTTGGCGACCATGACCGCACCCAAAACGCCGACGACTGCCGAGGAGCTGCGCGGCGCAGGACTGCGGGTGACGGCAGCCCGCGTCGCGCTGCTCGAAACCGTCAGGAACGGCGACCACCTCGGCGTCGAGGCGATCGCCTCCGGGGTGCGCGAGCGCGTCGGTCACATCTCCCTGCAAGCCGTGTACGAAGCCCTGCACGCGCTCACCGCCGCGGGCCTCGTACGCCGCATCGAGCCGGCCGGCAGCGCGGCCCTGTTCGAGGGGCGTGTCGGGGACAACCACCACCACGTCGTGTGCCGGTCGTGCGGTGCCGTCGCCGACGTCGACTGCGCGGTCGGTCACGCACCCTGCCTGGTCGCGTCGGACGACCACGGTTTCACCATCGACGAGGCCGAGGTCATCTACTGGGGCCTGTGCCCCGGCTGTTCCACCAGTCGCAATTCCTGAGTGCCAGGAAGTCCCGATATCGGAAGGAATCCATGTCCGAGAACCACGAAGCAATCGTCACTGACCCCAAGACCGCGGGCGAGGGCGGCTGCCCGGTGGCGCACGAGCGCGCACTGCACCCGACTCAGGGGGGCGGAAACCGCCAGTGGTGGCCTGAGCGGCTCAACCTGAAGATCCTCGCCAAGAACCCGGCCGTGGCCAACCCGCTCGGCGCGGGGTTCGACTACGCCGAGGCGTTCAAGAGCCTCGACCTCGCGGCCGTGAAGCGCGACATCGCGGAGGTGCTGACCACCTCGCAGCACTGGTGGCCGGCCGACTTCGGCCACTACGGCCCGTTCATCATCCGGATGGCGTGGCACAGCGCGGGCACCTACCGGGTCAGCGACGGCCGCGGCGGCGCCGGTTCCGGCCAGCAGCGTTTCGCCCCCCTCAACAGCTGGCCGGACAACGCCAACCTCGACAAGGCCCGCCGCCTGCTGTGGCCGGTCAAGAAGAAGTACGGCAAGAAGCTCTCGTGGGCCGACCTCCTGGTCCTGTCCGGCAACGTCGCCCTGGAGTCGATGGGCTTCGAGACCTTCGGCTTCGCCGGCGGCCGTGAGGACGTGTGGGAGCCGGAGGAGGACGTCTACTGGGGTCCCGAGTCCACCTGGCTCGGCGACGAGCGTTACACCGGCGACCGCGAGCTCGAGAACCCGCTCGGCGCGGTGCAGATGGGCCTCATCTACGTCAACCCGGAGGGCCCGAACGGCAACCCCGACCCGCTCGCCGCGGCCCGCGACATCCGCGAGACGTTCCGCCGCATGGCGATGAACGACGAGGAGACGGTCGCCCTGATCGCGGGCGGTCACACCTTCGGCAAGACGCACGGCGCGGGCCCGTCCGACCACGTCGGCCCCGACCCCGAGGCCGCCTCGTTCGAGGAGCAGGGCCTCGGCTGGCGCAACACCTTCGGCTCCGGCAAGGGCGGCGACACCATCACCAGCGGCCTTGAAGGCATCTGGACCAACACCCCGATCACGTGGGACAACAGCTTCTTCGAGATCCTCTTCGGCCACGAGTGGGAGCTGTTCAAGAGCCCGGCGGGCGCCCACCAGTGGCGGCCGAAGGACGGTGCGGGCGCCGGCACCGTGCCCGACGCCCACGACCCGTCGAAGCGTCACGCCCCGACCATGCTGACCACCGACCTGTCGCTGCGGGTCGACCCGGTCTACGAGCCGATCTCGCGCCGCTTCCTCGAAAACCCCGACGCGTTCGCGGACGCGTTCGCCAGGGCGTGGTTCAAGCTGACCCATCGCGACATGGGCCCGATCGAGCGTTACCTCGGCCCGGAGGTCCCGTCCGAGACGCTGCTGTGGCAGGACCCGCTGCCCGCGAGGACGTACGAGCTCGTCGACGCGGCGGACATCGCCGAGCTCAAGGGCAAGATCCTGGCCTCGGGCCTGTCGGTGTCGCAGCTCGTGTCCACGGCGTGGGCGTCGGCCTCGTCGTTCCGCGGCAGCGACAAGCGCGGCGGCGCCAACGGCGCCCGCATCCGCCTTGAGCCGCAGAACGGGTGGGAGGTCAACGACCCCGACGAGCTGGCGCTGGTGCTGCGCTCCCTGGAGGGGATCCAGCAGGCCTTCAACGCCGCCCAGACCGGCGGCAAGCAGGTCTCGCTGGCCGACCTGATCGTGCTCGGCGGGTGCGTGGCCGTCGAGAAGGCCGCCAGGGACGCCGGCTTCGACGTCCAGGTGCCCTTCACGCCGGGCCGCGTGGACGCCGCGCAGGAGCAGACCGACGTGGAGTCGTTCGACGCGATGGAGCTCACCGCCGACGGCTTCCGCAACTACGTCGGCAAGGGCCACCGGCTGGCGGCCGAATTCCTGCTGCTCGACCGGGCCAACCTGCTGACCCTGAGCGCTCCCGAGATGACCGTGCTCGTCGGCGGCCTGCGCGTCCTGGGCGCGAACCACCGGCAGTCGCCGCTCGGCGTCCTCACCGAGACCCCCGGGAAGCTCACCAACGACTTCTTCGTCAACCTGCTCGATCTGGGCACGACGTGGAAGTCGACGTCCCCGGACCAGACCACGTTCGAGGGCCGTGACAGCGCCACGGGCGAGGTCAAGTGGACCGGCACCCGGGCCGACCTCGTCTTCGGGTCGAACTCCGAGCTGCGGGCGCTCGCGGAGGTCTACGCGAGCGACGACGCGAGGGAGAAGTTTGTGACCGACTTCGTCGCGGCGTGGGACAAGGTGATGAACCTCGACCGGTTCGACCTGCGCTGACCAGAGGCGCTGACCAGAGGCGTCCAGCACCGCCTGGAGGAACTCCCGTGTGCGCTGCTGCTCGGGCTCGTTGAAGATCTGCTCGGGAGGCCCGTCCTCGACGATCTGCCCCTGGTCGAACATGAGGACCCGGTGGGAGATGTCCCTGGCGAAGTTCATCTCGTGGGTGACGCAGAGCAGGGTCAGGTTGCTCGAACGCGCGATGTCACGCAGCAGGGACTGCACGCCGGAGACGAGCTCGGGGTCGAGCGCCGAGGTGACCTCGTCGAGCAGCAACACTTCCGGCTCCATCGCGAGCGCCCGCGCGATGGCGACCCGCTGCTGCTGCCCTCCCGACAGTTGCGACGGATGAGCGAGCGCCTTGTCGGACAGCTCCACCATCTCCAGCAACTCGCGGGCCTTCTCCTCCGCCTGCTCCCGAGGGACGCCGAGGGCCCGCACCGGCGCCTCGGTGATGTTGCGCAGCACGTTCATGTTGGGGAACAGGTTGAACTGCTGGAACACCATGCCGATCTTCTTACGGACCTGACGCAGGTGCTTCTCGTCGGCGGGCACGGTACGGCCGCCACGTTTCATGTGGGACAGGCACTGGCCGTCGACCTCGATGGTGCCGGAGGTGACCCGTTCGAGTGTCATCAGCAGGCGCAGGATCGTCGTCTTCCCCGACCCGCTCGGCCCGATCAGGGTGACACGTTCCGCGGGCTTGACGTGGAAGTCGAGCTCGCGCAGGACCGTCACGTCACCGAACCGTTTGACGACCTTGTCGAACTGGATCATCCACTGCTGGTCGTTGCCGGCATGTGGATCTTTCTCGGACTGCGTATCAGGTATCAAGACGGCGCTCCATACGACGGACGAGCATCGACGCCGGGATCGCGATGAGCAGGAAGAACAGCCCGGCGATGGTCATCGGCTCCAGGTAGCGGAAACTCTCGGAGCCGACCCCGCGGGCGAGCCCGACGACGTCGACGACGGTGATCACGGACAGCTGGGGCGACTCCTTGAAGATCGCCACGACGTAGTTGCCCAGGGCGGGCAGCGCCCGGCGCACGGCCTGCGGGAGAACGATGCTGATCCAGGTGTAGGGGCGGGGCATGTTGAGGGCGATCGCCGCCTCCCACTGCCCCTTCGGCACACCGTCGATGCCCGCACGGTAGACCTCCGAGGTGTAGGCGGCGTAGTGCACGCCCAGCCCGATGATGCCCGTCGTCAGCGCGGTCATCTTGAACCCGAAGTCCGGCAGCACGTAGTAGAGCACGAACAGCTGCACCAGCAGCGGCGTGCTGCGGATGAACTCCATGACGGCGCCCACCGGCCGGCTGATGTACGCCCTGCGCGAGCGGCGCAGCAGCGCCACGACCAACCCCAGCGCGAACGCGAGCACCGCGCCGCCGAGCGTGGCCTGGACGGTGACCAGCAGTCCCTGCGTGAGCAGCTGGGGAAGGATCTCCAGCGTCCAGTTCCAGTCCCAGATCATCGGGCCGCCTCCACTGCCGCCGTGGCCCGCCGCCGCGGCTTGCCCCGGCCCACCATGCGGGCGGCCCGCCTCTCGATGACCCTCATCACCAACGTGATCGCGTACGAGAACAGGAAGTAGATCACCAGCATCAGCGCGAACACGATCAGCTGGTCGCTCCCGGAGTTGACGAGCAGCCGGCCCTCGTAGGCCAGGTCGGCCACGGTGATGACGGACAGCAGCGACGTCGCTTTGAGCAGCTCGATGAGGAGGTTGTTCATCGGGGGGACCATTTCGACGAACGCCTGCGGCAGGATGACGTGGCGCATCCGCTGCAGCGGCGTGAAGTTCAGCGCGATCGCGGCCTCACGCTGGCTGACAGGCACGGCCTGCAGTGCGCCGCGCACCACCTCCGAGCCGTAGGCGCCGAGGTTGAGACCGAGCGCCAGCACGCCGGCGAAAACCTTGTCCAGCTGGTAACCCGTGAGGATGGGCATCGCGTAGAAGAGCCAGAACAGCTGGACGAGCACCGACGTGCCGCGGAAGAACTCCATGTAGACGCGGGCGACGCCCCTGACGGTCCGCAGAGGCGAGGACGCCATCAGCCCCACGATCAGGGCGATGACGATGGCGAGCGCGGCGCCGCCCGCCGCGCTCTGCAACGTGACCACGGCTCCCTGGCACAGGAAGGGCATCGTCTCGCCGAAGACGCCAGGCAGGTCCCCGCTGCACGGGTTGACGGTCATCATGCTCGCGTCAGGAGCCCGCGCAGAGCTGCTGGGCGGTGAGTTTGGCGGCGTTGTCGACCTCGGTCTTGGTGAAGCCGAACTTCTCGATGAGCGGCAGTACGCCGTTCGAGTCCTGGAGCTTCTTCAGCTCGGCGTTGAACGCCTCGATGAGCCCGGTGTCCTCCTTGCGGAAGCCGAACCCGCCCGCGCCGAGTTGCTCCTTACCGTCGACGACCGGCACGAACGACTCGGTCACCTCCAGCGGCTCCTCCGCGTACTGCTGCTGGAGCGTCCAGCGCAGCGAGACGGCGGTCAGCGCGATGGCGTCCACCCGGCCGGCGAGGATGCCCTTGAAAGCCGCGTTCTGGTTGGGGAAGACCTGGATCTGGCCGCCCTTCACGCCGCCGCTCTCCGCGTAGCCCTTCTCCACGGCGCCTTCGAGCACGCCGACCTTGGCGTCGCCCTGCGCGATCTCCTCGAAGCTGGTGATCTTCTTCGGGTTGCCCTTGGCCACCAGGAACGCGGTCGTGCCGGCGTAGTCGGGGTTGGAGAAGGCGATCTGCGAGCACCGCTCGGGGGTGATGAACATGCCGGCGGCGATGAAGTCGTACTGCTTCGACTGCAACCCGGGGATCAGGGAACCGAAGGAGTCGACGATCTGCGCTTCCAGGTTGTCCACACCGAGCGCCTTGAAGATCACGCGGGCCACTTCGGGGGCCTCGCCGGTCAGGTTGCCGTCCTTGTCGCGGTAGCCGTACGGCTGCTCGTTGGCGATGCCGACCTTGATCGTGCCCGCCTGCTTGAAGCGGGCGAGGGGGTCAGCGCTCTGCGAGGCGCTGGTGGTGCCGTCGTCGACGCGGCTGCAACCGGCGATGAGGGCGGGGCCGCCGACGAGGGCCGCCGCAGTGAGTCCCGAGCTTCTGAAGAAATCCCGACGCGTCCAACGGTTGGCCGTCACGCTTTACTCCCGTTCGTGCCGATATCGTTAATGATGCTCATCCGAACGGATCATCAAAGACAGGCGTCCCCGCCGTTCGGTTTCCGATAAAAGAGGGGAAGGCCCGGAGGTACCGTGGCCTCGCGATGCGCTCCGCCGCTTCGGCGCCGCTCGGAGACACCCGGCCCTGCGCATGCGAGCAGGGCCTCCATGCGTACGTCGAACCGGCGATGCGTTTCGCCAACATGGGCTCCGAACCTAGCGGACGGACCTGTGTGCTCCTCCGAACCGTCTTCGGCCCGCGATGTTTGAGGCCCAGGTGTCACCGGGTAGGGAAAATCGCTTGTCCTTTTTCCGGGTCGTCCGGTGGGTTAAACTTCTCGCCAAGCTTGCATGCTACCCAGCCTGAGCTGGGGAAACGCCGCCGGCACCGCGATCTCGCCGCCTCACGGAAACGCTTTCGGGGCCGTCACAGGAAGATCTCGAACAGGGCACGGAACTCGTGTCCATAGAGAAAATATGTGATTCGCATTACGTGACATTGATGTCAACCTGTGACCTGGGTAAACCCACAAGCCCCACCCACACCACCTGCGGAGGCCCTGCCCAGCACCTTGCCCTCCGCGCCCGCGCAGACCGCGATCGTCTCGCCGTCAGACTGCCCGAAGGCGCCGCGCCCGCCAGTGATCGCGCCCCGCCTCCCTGACCCCCGCGCGCACGCTCCCGACCGGCTCCCGCGGTATTCGCCGCTCAATCGCTTCGACCTCACCGACCTGTCCTTCCGGCCGCACGGCCGTCCGCGGAGACCGCAGACGTAATCGGCGCCGCGCTGAAGCGACGCTCGGCCACGTTAGTGAGCCCGGGTGTAGAGCCGGTATGCCACGCGACCAGCCGTTCCGGCGGGTCTCCGGCATGATGTTCCACCGCCCCCAGCAGTCAGGGCGGCACGCCGTACGGGTCGTCGGCGACTTCTCCCTCGCAAGACCGCCGCGCGAAGGCGGCGAGTCCTCTCACGGAGGTCGTGGTCAGCGTCAGGCCGACGGCACCGAGCAGGCACTGGACGGGTGCGCTCACGGTTCGGCGCCGTCCCCGTACGAGGAGGCACGATGGCCTGTCGTGAGCGATATTCTCCGTGCATGGGACGCGATGAACGTGGTGTGACTCCTCAGCATGAGGACTTCTCGGCCTGGTACAACGAGCTGGTCGCCAAGGCGCAACTCGTCGACAGGGGCCCGGCCAAGGGCACCATGGTCATCCGACCGTACGGCTACCGCCTGTGGGAGCTCATCCAGGACGAGCTCGACCGCCGGATCAAGGACACCGGTCACGAGAACGCCTATTTCCCTCTCCTGATCCCGGAGAGCTACCTCCAGCGAGAGGCCGATCACGTCGAGGGATTCTCGCCCGAACTCGCCGTCGTCACGCACGCCGGCGGCAAGGAGCTCGAAGAGCCGCTGATCGTCCGGCCCACCTCGGAGACGATCATCGGCGAGATGATGGCCAAGTGGGTCTCATCCCATCGTGACCTTCCCCTTCTGCTGAACCAGTGGGCCAACGTCGTGCGCTGGGAGCTGCGGCCGCGCATGTTCCTGCGCACGACGGAGTTCCTCTGGCAGGAGGGGCACACGGCACACGCCGACGAGGCCGACGCGATGCGCGAGACGATGCTGGCGCTCGATCTCTACACGGAGGTCGCGCGTGACGTCGCGGCGATCCCGGTGGTGCCGGGTGAGAAGACGGCCGGTGAGCGGTTCGCCGGCGCGGTCCGTACGTTCACCATCGAGGGCATGATGAGGGACGGCAAGGCGCTCCAAGCCGGCACCTCCCACTACATGGGCAACAATTTCGCCAAAGCCTTCGACATCCAGTACACCTCGGAAGCCGGTCAGCTCGAGCTGTGTCACACCACCTCATGGGGCATGTCGACGAGGATGATCGGCGGGGTCATCATGACCCACGGCGACGACAAGGGGCTGGTCCTGCCGCCCAGGCTGGCCCCCTATCAGGTGGTCATCGTGCCGATCGGACGCGGCGTGCAGGGCGCGCAGACCTCGGCCGCGGCGCGCGAGCTGGCGGGACGGCTCAAGGCGGCCGGTGTACGCGCCCACGTCGACGATCGCGCACAACTTTCGCCCGGCTTCCGGTTCCATGACTGGGAGCTGCGCGGAGCTCCTGTCCGCCTCGAACTCGGTCCGCGCGAGCTCGAGTCCGGCACCGTGATGATGGCCAAGCGGCTCGGCGACGAGGGCAAGCAGAACATCCCGCTGTCCTCCGCGCCGGAGCTCCTTCCTGGCGTACTGGAGAATTTCCAGGCGTTCCTTCTTCACCGGGCGACCGAATTCCGCGACGCTCACACCGTGAGGGTGGAGTCCTGGGACTCCTTCACGGAGGCCGTCGCGTCGGGATGGGCGTTGGTGTTCCACTGCGGCAAGGCCGCGTGTGAGGCCGACATCAAGGCCAAGGTCGCGGCGACTCCGCGCTGCATTCCGCTCGACGGCGCCCCTGAGACCGGACGGTGCGTGCTCTGCGGTG
The DNA here is from genome assembly GCF_004349015.1 of Nonomuraea diastatica. Classification (NCBI taxonomy): domain Bacteria; kingdom Bacillati; phylum Actinomycetota; class Actinomycetes; order Streptosporangiales; family Streptosporangiaceae; genus Nonomuraea; species Nonomuraea diastatica. Next base: position 18,156 of record NZ_SMKP01000093.1, on the reverse strand, counting down.
ATGCCTCCGACTATGGCAAGCGGGTCATCTTCGGGCGGGCTTACTGATCGTCACAACCGTTCGGGCGCTGCACATCGAAAACGGAGACTCAAGCGCTCCAGATAACGAAGGCCAACCGTTTCCAGATCAACCCGCCAACCAACGTTGTCCGGCCGTCATTGATCACGTTTTAATGACGGAGAGTTTAGGCGCCCGTCGACCCAGGGAGGGGAAGCGTGCGACCGACATTCTGGGAGAGCGCGGCCAAGGGATCAGTGACGGGTTGGAGTCCAGATGTATGACGAACCGGCACCGGCACCCTCCCTCGCCGCGCGCGTCTGGAACCTCTTACGACAGATGGGGACGCTTTTCCGCCGCAAACTCGTGGTGATCGTCGTTGTCGTCGCCGTGCTGGTCTCCGTCGTCCTCGTGAATTACTCCCAGGGGTGGTGGCCCTGGGGCGGTTGCGAAACGCAGAGCGAGGACGTCGTCGCCATCGACGGCGAATGCGTCGGGCTGATGGACCCGGCCGACGGGACGATGGTCCTGGGCGAGGAGTACCACCAGCTTCTGGAGGTCATCGCGGCGGAGAACCGCAAGGTCACCGAGGGCAACGACTACAGCACGATCGCGCTCATGGCCCCGATGGGGGCGGGCCCGCGCGGCCTGGTCGGAGATCGTGCTCTCCACCAGCTCGAAGGGGCGTTCATCGGCCAGTATCGCGCCAACCAGTCCGAGACGTTCCCCAAGATCCGGCTCGTACTGGCCAACACCGGCCACGACGGCTCGAAGTGGCGGACGGCGGTGCAGGCGGTGCGGAAGAACGCCGCGACGGGCGCGACGGGGAGCCCCGGTCAGATCGTCGCGGTCACCGGAATGGGCCCGAGCCAGCAGGAAAGCATCGACGCCGCGCGTGCCCTGGCGAAGGATCCCGGAATTCCGATGGTGGCCGACTTCATCACCGCGGCCGGATTCAACACCACCGGCGAGATCGACGACGGCGGACCCATTCCCGGTCTCACCCGCACCGCGGTCAGCACCTCGGCCCAGCTCGAAGCCATCGCGAACGAGTTCAAGAAGAAGAAGGTCGAGGGGAGCGCGGCCCTGATGTGGGCCGACGTGACCCCGCAGGGCACCAAAGACCTTTACGCCCTCTCGCTGAAGGACGCCTTCCTCGATCCGGAGCTCGGGCTGAAGCCGTACATCGACGAGTCCGGGCTCAGTTTTCCCTTTGACCCGCGTGGCGGACCCTCGCTCCTCCGGACCATCAGCGACACGATCTGCGGATCGAAGACCGACATGATCTTCTACGCCGGCCGCCAGACGTTCATGCCCACGTTCCTCAAGCTCCTGCGGAACCGGCCCTGCCGATCCACGCCGATCACCGTGGTCACCGGCGACGACGCCCAGAACCAGGATCCGGATGACCCGTCGCTGCACGACCCGGAAGCGCCCATCAAGGTGATGTTCGTGCCGCTCGCCGACCCCAAGCGGCTCGACCACGAGGACAACCAGCACCGCCAGCTCTACCAGCAGTTCCGTAACGAGTTCGTGGCGCCCCACCATGGCGAGACCTTCTCCGCGGCGCATCTCGGCAGCGGGTTGGCGATCATGGCGTACGACGCGGTGACCGCCGCGGCCACCGCGGTGCAGAAGGCCGCCATCGGCGCCGACCCGTCCCAGCTCAGCCTGCCCTCCACCGCTGCGGTGCGCGGGCAGCTCTACCTGTTCACCGGCACCAACGTCATCCGCGGTGCCAGCGGCGCCTTCACCCTCGACTCCAGGACCGGGGAGCGTGTGAACGTCACCGCGCCCACGCCCGTGACTATCCCGTGACCGCGACGATGGCCATCAGCGCCACTGCCGCGACGAGGAGAAGCAGCAGCCACCAGCGCGCGGGGGGCATCACCCGGCTGAGCCGTACACGCTCCAGCTCCCCCGCCTCGGTGAGGCGGAGCACCGCCGTACCGATCGTGAACCGATCGCCCGGTCGCAGGGTCGCGTAGAGCACAGGGCTGCCGTCGATGAACGTCCCCAGGCCGCTGCTGTGGTCGTGCAGCCGGTAGCCGGCGCTCACCTTGCGGACGGTGGCGTGCGCCGGGGCGATGCCCTCCCCGTGGATCACGATGTCGGCCGCGGGCCCGCTGCCCAGCGTGGTGGTCTCCTTCAGCGTTCCGATGACGGACGACAGGATCCTGGTACGGGGCACCGTCGCCTGCGCGTTCTCCGCCTGATGCCCCACGAGGCGGCCGAGCAGTTCCATGGTGGTGGGCCGCCGCGCCGGATCCTTGGCCAGGCAGTCGGCGATCAGCGAACGCAGCGGCTCGGAGATCACCGCCACGTCGGGGGTTTCGTTCAGAACACGGTTGATGATGACGGCCACGTTGCTGCCCGCGAACGGCATCCTGCCGGTGGCGGCGAAATACATGGTGGCCGCCCACGCGTGCACGTCGGCGGGGAAGCCCACTTCGGCGTCGGCCCCGCCCACCTGCTCCGGCGCGAGATAGCCCGGGGTTCCCACGGGCGTGGTGATCACGGCGGTCGCCTCAAGGGCCCGGGCGACCCCGAAGTCCACGACACGTGGTCCGTCCGGCCCGATGATGACGTTGGCGGGCTTGAGGTCCCGGTGGACGACTCCCACGCCGTGGATCGCCGCCAGGGCGGTGGCCGTGTAGGTCGCCAGCCGTTCGAGCGCGGGCCCCGACAGCGGCCCGTGGTTGTCGACGAGCCTCTGCAGCGACGGGCCTTCCACGTACTCGCTCACGATGTACGGCTGGTCACGGTCGATGGCGGCGTCGATGATCATCGCGGTGTACGCCCTGGGCACCCGCGACGCGATGGACACCTCGTCCGCGAACCGCCTGCGCGCCCTCGGGTCGGCCGCCCCCTGCGCGTGGATCACCTTGATCGCGACCCGGCCGGCCTCGCTCTGCCCGAGGTAGACCGTGCCCTGGCCGCCGACTCCCAGACGGCCGAGCACCTCGTAGGGCCCGATGTGCCGTGGCTCGCCGGTGTCCATTCAGGCTCCCAACGTGACCGCTACGACGACGGCGATCGCCGCCAGGACGACGAGCAGCACCACGACTGCCCCGCGCCGACCCCGCGAGCCGTCCCCCACCGCGGACTTCCCCCGCCGCCACGCCTCGCGCAGATTGGAGTCGGTTTCGACGTAGATGCGTTCGGGAGTGACGAGCCACTGCCACGACTCGCCGGCCGCCCTCCATCGCGCGGTGTCCACTGATTCCGGTGAACCGTCCAGACACTGCCTTATCAGGCGGCGGTGCCGCAAGGGCAGCACCCTGGCGAGCGCGGCATCGTCGAGCGACCACGCCTCGGCGCTCTCCTGGAGGCACCGTACGACGGCCCAGGCGAGCTTGTAGTAGTCGGACTCCTGGGTGAACGCGCCTTCACGGGGGAGTTTCCACTGCTCGGGATCGACCTCCGCCAAGGCGCCGCGGCCCCCGGCCGGTAGGCAGGAGTCGCAGTCCAGCAGGTATACCGCGGGCGCGGGGTCGATGGTGAAGACGGCGTTGCGCAGTTGCAGATCGCCCACCACATAGCCCCGCTCGTGCAACCACTGCACCGTCGCGAGCAGCTGGCCGAGGACGGCCAGCTTGTAGGGCGGCTCGTAGTACCGCGTGCCATAGTGATCGCGAAGGGCGCTCACCCGCTCGGGCGACCGCGTGAGCTCATCGAGGTGCCGCGGCACCAGCCGGTCGCGCAGCTCGACGAACATCTGCCTGGGCGCGGGCCTGATCAGGATGCCGGTGATCCGGTCGTCCCGGACCGCCGCGACCGGCCACGCACAACGCTGATCGAGCGTCTCGCGGTCGTGCCGGGGAAGTTCGCGCCGCCAGCGCACCATGGCGAGCAGGGCCTCCTCGTCCAGCCCCGCCAGCGTCTCCTCGTCGTACCGCTTGAACAGGAACCGGCCAGGGACACCGCCGACCTCGCACGGCGCCAGGCTGCGCGCCTGACCTCCCGGGCGCAGGGAGTAGGCATGGGCGTCCGTGGGGGGCGTCAGATCTGCTTCGTCGACCACGTCTGGGGGATTCATGCTTCTGCCGCCGCAACTCCTGTCACAGGACGGCCGTGTCGTGGCGGCCCGCCCACAACGCCAGAACGGTCCGGTCGTCGTCGTAGGTCGACAGATGGAAACCCACGTCTCGGAAGAAGCTGCGCAGCGCGGGCGGCGAGCTCCACGATGTGACGAGCTGCTGGGCGAGCACGCTGCCGCCGCCGCCCATGGCCGTCCCGAACCCGTCGCTGCACAGGACGAGCACATCGCCCGGCTGCCAGTCGATCTGCCGTTCCCGCAGCTCACCGAGGTCGTCCGGGAGGGCGGACGTGACGTTGGCCGGTCGCTGCCCATCCGGTGGGAAGAGCTCGGTCCACGTCCCGTCATGGAGCCACAGAGCCGGCGAGTCCCCGATGGCCGCGCAGGCGGCGACCCCGCGCCCGCCGTCCGCGGGGACCACCGCGATCGTCAGCGTCGTGGCGGGCGGATCCGACGCCCTGCTGACGGGTTGGCCGGCGGGTTGGCCGGCGAACCGGGCGGTGGCGCGCATGACCTCCCCCGCGATGGTGGCGAAGGCCGCGTGCCAGCCGAGGTCGGGGGTCAGGGAGAGACTCGTGGCGGCGCGTACGGCCACCGCGGCGGCGTGTTCGGCGTGCAGCGTGCTGCCGAGCCCGTCGGCCACGGCGGCGATGACCCACCGTCCGTCCGCGCTCAGCCGTACCGCGTAGGCGTCCTGCAGGGGTTCGCCGCGATATCGATGGCGCCGCCCGCGGATGCTCACGGCGCGGATCGTGGTCTGCGCGAGCATGCCGCCGTCGAGCGCGACACCCGGGGCGCGCGAGTCCGCGCCGCCCGCCAGCAGGACGGGCAGCGGCTGGGGAGGCGGGCCGAGTGGCGTTCTGCCGTCGGTGGCGGCGGTACGGTTCCTGCGCGCGAGCACGAACCGCCCGAGAAGCACGGCACCGGCGCCGGCGACGCCGGACAGGATCCACAGCGGCCAGCCCGACGCCGACCCGCCCCCCTGCGCCGGACTGGGCGTCACGGTCACCGTCACCGTCGGCTCCGGCGACGGAGCAGGCCGCGCACCCACCGGACCGATGCCGATGACCAGGAGCAATCCCGCCAGCGCCGCCTTGATCATCTCAGCTGCCGCATCCCTGCCGGTCCGCGCAGAACGGCCGTGTTCCTGTTGACGGAGGCGCTGATGCTGTCGGATACGGCCTGCGCGATGCCGTGCAGTACCGTGGCCGCCCCCGTCGCGACCTCGCCCGCGAACGCCAGCACTTCGCCCCTCAGAGTGGTGGCGACCCGTCGCAGGGTGTCCTCCTGCACCGTCCCGAAGCCGAGGGCCACGATGTACGGGGCCGGGTTGAGGCTCGCCAGCCGGTCGCGCGCGGGGCCCCAGATCTCGACGGCCTGGTGGTTCGCGCCGACGTACGGCTCGCCGTCGGTGATGAAGAAGACCACCGGCGCCCGTACGTCGAATTGTTTGGACAGCTTCCTGTAATCCTTATCAATGATCTTCACGAGCCCGCGGAAAGCTGCCAGGTAATCCGTCTGCATACCGGGTTTCAGGGCCGGGACCCTGATCGCGTCGCACGGCCTGGTCAGCGGAAGCACCACCTCGATCTTGTCGGCGAAGGACACGACGGCGACGTGCGCGGCCTCACTGACGCCCGGGTCGCCCGCCTCCAGCTCGAAAAGCAACTCCCCCACGCAGTTCGACAACACCTCGAAGGGGGTGGGCCGCCCGTCCTCGCGGGCGGTGTGCATCGAATGCGACACGTCGCACACGATGTAAAAGGGGAAGGCGCGGGGGCGCCCGTTAGCCGATGTCATCGGCTTTTCATCCTTATAGGGATTACCGGTCTTGGCAAGGTTGGCGAACAAAAGGATGCGGCAGCGGCCTACCGGACATCCTCACATACCCCGGATACGGGCATGCAGGTGCATGTCGTGCCGGCCGTCGTCATGCACGGCGGCGCTCCGCTTGGTGCCTTCCAGCAGATAGCCGGACCTCGTGGCGACCCTGCACGAGGCCGTGTTGCGCGTCGAATGGTCCAGCTCCAGGCGGTGGAAGCCGATCTCTTCCAGGGCCCAGGCCGTGAGCGCCGCGAGGGCACGGGAGGCCACGCCGGCGCCACGGGCGACCGGGAGCACCCAGTAGGCGACCCCGGCCATGCCGTCGTCGAAGTCCAGGCCACGTAGCGCGATCCGGCCGAGCACCTCGCCACCGTCACGGGTCACCGCCCAGTGGCCGCCCCTCTCTCGTCCCCAGTCCTGACGATAGGCGTCGAACCACTCCCGGGCCTGGGTCACGGTCGAGGGGCGGCGCGTGTGCCAGCGCCTGATCTCGTCGTCCTCGTACGCGGAGAGGAATGCCGACGCATCGGCCCCCTCCCAGGGACGCAGCACCAGGCCCCCGGCGGCGGGCAGCACGGGTTGGGGGGAGCCGGCGAGCGAGCCGGCGGGGATGACGGGCGGCGTCGACAGAGCGCGAGTCATACCTCATGATCGGCGATCAGCAGGGGCGCACCGAACAGCGGCACAGCCGGTGCGGAAATCCGATCGACAGGCAAGCCCGTGGTGCACTGTGATGGTCCGGCCGCCCGCCACACGGAGCGGGCCGATCACAGGAGTTGCTCTTGGCGACCTCGAGACCCGCCGACACCCGCCCCACGATCACCGCCGCACTGGCCAGAAGGCTGGTCGACACACAGTTCCCGCAGTGGGCCGAGCTGCCGCTGACGCTGCTCGACCCGGCCGGCTCCGACCACGTGATCTACCGGCTGGGCGAGCAGCTGTCCGTCCGGCTGCCCCGCCACGCCGGCGCCGTCGGGCAGGCCGCCAAAGAACTCGAGTGGCTGCCCCGGCTCGCCCCCCAGCTGCCCCTGGCCATCCCGGTGCCGGTGGGAGTGGGTGAACCCGGCTTCGGCTACCCGTGGCGGTGGGCGGTGTCCCGCTGGCTGGAGGGCGAGGTGGCGACCGTCGAGGCACTGGCCCACTCGTCCGCGGCCGCCGTCCGGCTGGCGGAGTTCCTGCTCGCCCTTCAGCAGTACATGCCCGAGGACGTACAGACCCTGGAGGCCCGCGACGACCTCACCGGCCAGTCGTTGAAGAGCCGCGATCACGCGACGCTGGCCGCCATCGCACAGGTCGGCGACGTGTTCGACACCACCGCCATGACCGACCTGTGGGAGACCGCCCTGAACGCCCCCGCATGGGACCGCCCGCCGGTCTGGTTCCACGGCGACTTCCACACCGGCAACCTGCTGACCCTCGACGGCCGCCTCAACGCCGTCATCGACTTCGGCGGGCTCGGCATCGGCGATCCGGCCTGCGACCTCACCATCGCCTACACCCTGATGTCGGCCGGCAGCCGGGCCGCCTTCCGCGCCGCGCTCGGTGTGGACGACGCCACCTGGACCCGGGGCCGCGGCTGGGCCCTCACCACCGGCCTGAACGCCTACACCTCCTATGCCGCCGTCAACCCGAGGATCGCCGCGCAGACCACCCGCCAGATCACCGAGGCCCTCATCGGCTAGTGGACGGAAGCTGATCGGGGTGGACGTTGCCGTCACCGGGCGACCGTGAGGCCCCGCAGGCGTGACGGGTCCTCTGAGATCACCTCTTTCCCGCTGCGGCCGGACCGATGAGGATCATCCACAGGGCTGCGCGCATCCGTACATTCTCATCGTGCGGGTCGATCAGGCCAGACCGCACCCGGGCTGGTGTTGAGGGCTGTACCGGCCGGCCAGGGTGTGCGGCGTCGCGTCGATGTCAGCGGGCGCCGCCGAGGTAGCGGTCGGCGAGTTCGCGTGTTCTCACCTGAATGCGAGCGATCCCTTCCGTGTTGTTGAATGACGCGTAAGGCGGCCAGAGGAAGACGAGGACGGCGAGTTCTTCCGCAACCAGGGCGCGTTCCAGAACGCGGCGGTCGCGGGGACGATGATGCAGGTAGGAATCCATAAACCTCCGGGGCACGACCGTGCCGGAGGGGGTTGCGCGCACGCTGAGGAAGGCCAGGTCGCTGACGGGCCGACCGACTCCGGTCGACTGCCAGTCGCAGAAAATGAGCGCGCGCGCCGAAGGCATGATGTTGTCGGTGTGACAGTCTCCATGGATGAAGGCCGGCGACGGCGCAGCGATCTCCTCCCGGAGTTCGGCACGGCGGGTGAGCAGGTCGCCGAGCTGCGGGAGCCTGTCCGCCCAGAAAGCGCTGACCTCGGGAAGGTTCGGGGAATCCAGGGCATCCAGCAACGCGTCGGGCCGGTTCCAGCCGTCGACCGTGGGCAGCGGCATGCAATGGAGGGCGGCAAGATCTTCGCCCAGTCCGGCCCACATGTCCGGGGTCCAGGACGCGCTGCCTTGGGGCCGGCCTGCGGCCGTGAGCAGCACGGCCACACCTTGCTCGGTGTCCAGGCGGTCAAGGAGTCGTGGGGTGTGCACGGGGACAACCGGTGCGAGGTTCTGATAGAACCGCAACTCTCGCCGCGCGGCCACCAGTGCCTGCGCACCCAGCGCCGCTGGAGTGGCCTTGAGATACGCGGCATCGCCATGGGCCGTCCGCACTGCACAGACCGCGGCACCGGACCGGGACTCGCCTCCCTCCTTACGTCGCTCCGCGACCACATGAAACTCGCGCAAAGCCATCTCCACGAGGTCGCTCGGCACAGGAACGACTCCTTCTCAGGCGCGTTGGTCACACTCATCTACGGGGAGATTCCGACGCCAAGGACCGACACTTTCGTGACGCTCAGCAGTGATGGACAGTGGAGGGCTGCTGGCCGGTGTAGGCCTGACGCCAGTCCTCCACAGGCGACAGCGGCCGGTCAAAGCGGTACAGGACCCGGATGAGGGTCCTGTCAGGAGCGTTCCCACCACGGCTCCTCGCCCTCCTCGGCGATGAACTCGTGGAAGTCCATGTTGGCGATCTCCAGGTTGCACGCGAGCGACCCGGCCATGCGGCAGGGAAGGACGGCGGGTTGCCCTGGGATGTCGTACAGGTCGACGACGGTCAGCGGTCGGCCGGGCTCGGCAAAGGTCCGGTCGTCGGCGAGCGCGACCAGCGTGGTGTGCTCCTCGGGCGGCACCAGCGCCGGGATCTCTCCCGGCTGGAGGCCCTCGAAGGCCCGGTCGTCGACGACCAGCGCCTCCAACGGGAATTCCTCCACGTCGATCTCGTCCTCGTCCAGGTCCGCGCCGAGCCGGCCGTCCTCGTCGGCCCCGCCCAGCTCGGCCAGCAGGGCGTGCCAGGCTTCCTCGTCGTCGAAGGAGGTGCGGACCAGCAGGGCTGAGCCGGTGGAGGGCAGCGCAGGGAAAGAGCGGTGCGGCGCCGCCGCCGGCACGGGGAAGGCCGGCCGGCCGCCGTCCCCCTGGTACAGGCCGAACCGGTCCATGTCGCGTACCAGGTCGTCGAACGCGAGCGCGCCGGCCAGCAGGGCCGCCAGGATCTCGCCGAGCCGGTCCGGCGGAACCCGGACCCCGCGCCCGGGTATAGCCGCCAGGTCCACCAGCAGTGGCCCGGCTCCGCCGTACACCACCGGAATGTCCACCAGGACGGCGACCGGCGGCACAGGGCCGTCCAGGATGAGCGCCGGGACGTTGCCGCCGTGCAGGTAATCCCATCCGGAGTCCTCGGCCAGGCGGAGCCGCACCCCGCTGTCCCCGAGAACGAGCACGTCGCCTTCCTGGTGCCCCCCGATCTCGTTGAGCAACTGGCCGTACAGTGCCGTGCCGTCCTCGTAACACGTGCAGACCAGCAGCACATCGCCGGGCGCCGGTGGGGGAAGCTTGGGACGGGACATGACTCCTCCGAAGGAAACACGCGAAGATCAGGACACTACGTATGTTCTCTCTGATGGGTGCAGCTCGCCCCAGCGAGGTCTTGAGCTCGTAGAGGGCGGCGGCGGCCTCGCTCCCGGATCCCTCAAGGTCGCCCCTTTCCCTGGAGCTGGGCGGAGGTTGCCGCTCCGGAGGAGAGCAGCGTACGGACTCGGCCGGGAGTGTGACCTAGTTCGTCGCGCATGACCCGGGTCAGGTGGGCCTGGTCGCTGAAGCCGAGGCCGACCGCGAGCGCCGCGAGGTCCGTCTCGCCCTGGTCCAGGCGCGTCAGCGCGCGGCTCACGCGTATGCGATTGCGGTAACGGCTCACGGGCATGCCCACGTGATGGCGGAAGGTGTGGCTCAAGTGAGACGGGGAGGTCTGCAGCCGGTGGGCCAGGGCTATCAGGTTGGCACAGCCCGGCTCGTCGGCGACGATGGCCTCCCGAGCACGATCCGCCAGCTCCCGCCGACCCGGCGGCGACACGTCCTCGGGCTGCTCACGCAGCGCCGGCAGCAGGAGGTCCAGGACGGCCTCGACGGCGGCGAAGTCAGGGTCCGCGCTGGTACGCAGCAGCAGGTGGTGGGCCAGTTCGAGCCGCGCGTCAACGCGGAGCGCGGGAGAACGGACGGCATCGAGCCCGGCCGTCAGCACATCACCGGTGAACGTGATCGAGGTGCACACGTCACCGCCTGCGGGGTGGGCGAAGCGTATCTCCTGCCCCGGACGGTGGAGGTAGCCGGTGGTGGGTTCGACCGTCATCTGACGGCCCTGGGAATCGAGCCGGAACCGGCCCCGCCGGACCAGCACGACCTGGGCGGCGGGTGACGTCTCGGGAGCCGACCAGCCCGCGTGGTCGTCCGCGCACTCGACCGCGCAGATCACGAAGTGTGGGCTTTCGATCAGCCTTCTCGCAGTACGCACCGGACAACCCTACGCAGCACCACCGACAGTGCCGTCCGCATATTCCTTCAAGACGGGGCGGCACCGGACGGTCGATGCTGAACGCATGATCACTCTTGCTCCTCCGCCCGTGACGGCCGCACACCGGGGCCGGATGCTGGCCGTGCTGCTCACCGGGCAGGCCATGGCGTCCATGGACGGGTCGATCGTGTCCGTAGGGGCGGTGACCATTCGCGAGGGCCTGCACGCCAGCGGTGCCGAGATCCAGCTGATCGTGTCGGGCTACCTGCTGACCACCGGCGTGCTCCTGGTCACGTGCGCGCGAATCGGCGACGTCATCGGACACAGGCGTGCGTTCCTGCTGGGGCTCGGCTGGTTCACCGGCGCGTCGCTGCTGTGCGGGCTGGCTCCTGACGCGACCGTGCTGGTGCTCGCCCGCGTCGCCCAGGCCATGGGGGCGGCACTGCTCACGCCGCAGATCTTCTCCCTCATCCACATGCACTGGGAGGGAGCAGCTCGCCGCAGGGCCATCGGCGTCTACAGCATGGTGCTCGCCTTGGGGGTCGCGCTGGGGCAGGTCATCGGAGGGCTGGTCGCCGGTGCTGACCTGTTCGGCCTCTCCTGGCGGCCCATTTTCCTGATCAACATCCCGATCGGCGTGATCTTGTTGACGGTCGGCCCGCGCGTCCTGCTTCACTCCCGCACGGACCGGCAGCAGGTACGGCTCGACCTGGCCGGGGTGGTCCTCCTGACCGCCGCCATGACGGCGCTCACCGTCCCGCTCATCTTCGGCCAGGACCACGGCTGGCCCACGTGGGCATGGATCTCACTGGCCTGCGGCGCCGCGCTGCTGGTGGCGTTCGCCCGCTATGAGACCAGAGTGCGGCAGCCGCTGCTGGACTTCGCGGCGCTGCGGCCGGACGGAACCAAGCCAGGGCTGGCAGCCTGCTGGATCATCATGGGGTGTTACACCGTTTTCCTGCTCACCCTGACCCTGCACCTCCAGACCGCGCTCGGCTACTCCCCGCTCCAGGCAGGACTGGCGTTCGTCCCGTACGCCCTCGGTTTCGGCGCGCTCAGCCTGAGCTGGAACCGCTACCCGCAGTGGCTGCAGAGCACACTGCCGATAGCGGGACCGATCACGTTCGCGGCAGGGTCGGCCCTGCTGGTGCTCCTCTACCGTGACGAGTGGAGCCCGCTCGGCTCCATACCGCTGCTGTTCCTCGCCGGGGCCGGCCACGCCGCCGGGTACAGTCCGCTGATCGCGCAGATCACCTCCCTGGTGGAGGCGCGGTTCGCGTCAGCGATCTCGGCGCTGAACGCCACCGGCCCGATGCTCGCCGGGGTGGCCGCCGTCGCCGGGCTCGGGAGTGTCTACTTCGCGGCGCCCTCCTCCGCCGACGGTCTCCTGCGGGTGGTCACCGCCGGCATCGTCCTCCTCGCGATCGGTACGACGTGCGCCATCCGGGTCGCTTCGCTGGCTCGGCGTACCGCGCGAGAGGGTGTGAGCTGAGGGTGCGCCGCGGCCGTCGAGCCGGACGAGAAGCGTCCGCCGAGCGTGACCCGGTCAGCAGAACATCGGCTTGCCGGCGTCCTTGGGAACCTCCGGCTCGCAACCTCCGTGACCTGCCCGCCTTCCTGCCGCCCGAGCCGGCTCGGGTAGCCGGGGAACCGGTACGTGGCCGGCTCGAAGATGAGCTCCCCACGTTCCCAGCCGTAAGGGCTCCCAAGCTTGAGCGAGGCGCCCACCGCGTGCCGTCCGGCGGGGTCGGTGAGGTTTCGGGACGATGGTCACGGTCGGCAGCTTCGACAGCGCGCGGAAGACCGCGGCCCTGATCTGGGAGGAGGTGAGCGGGTCCTGGGCCAGCCTCTCGCGACGACCTTCTCGACCCTCGTGTTGATCTCCTCCTCGCCCAGGTCCGTCTCTCCTCGTCTGCGCTGGTCCGACCGGACGAACGTCTCCGCGTCCTGGCGGATCTTCGCCAGAGCCCGATCAGGATCGGCGAGGAGATCGGTGGCCTGGAACGGCAGGCCAGGGAGCGCTCGTGGCCCTGCCCCGCGCGCTGGTACTCCACCGCCGATAATCTTGCGGAGCTTCTTGCGGGCACGATTGGGACGCGATCCCGCCGTTCCCCGAGGTATGCCGAGAGCTTCGGCCACCTCCTCGTAGCTGAGCTGCGGAAGGCACGCAGGAAGGTCTTCGCGGCGAGGTCGCCCGCGGCCGACGCGCCCAAGCGCAGCCGAACGTGGCGGTGGATGGATGCGAAATAGCGGCCGAAAACAGCGCCGATGGTAGTTCGGCGAACTCCCGATTCCTGTTCACGGTCCATCACGCCTTCCACGGCCGCCCGTTCGCGGCGTTCCGCGTCCCGGACGGACAACGGCAGGCTCCCGGAACCGCGTCAGCCGCCTACGACGTCCGGGGGCTCTCAGCCGGTCATGGACCTTGCCCTGCCGGGTCCGACCACGTGTGGCCGCACAGGGTTCATCGCCTGCCCGACTGACGCAGCAGGACGGCCTCGGCCAGGCCGGTGGGTGTTCCCGTGCTGGTGTCCACCGTCATGTCATAGGCGACGCCGTGGTCGTGGACCGTCCGAAGGTGCCCGCGTGCCAAACCGGGTGGGTTGCGGCGCCCTGTTTCTCGTTGCTCGGCGATCGCCAGCGGACACATCACGCCGACGAGCAGGACATCGAGACCTGCCAGCGCTTCCGTCCACATAAGCAGCAGGTCGGGGGTCAGCAACATTTCGTCGATGACGACGCTATCGCCGCCGCGGGCGAAGGATGCCGCGGCGGTGCAGGCCGAACGGATCATGCGGCGGCCGACCGGGCCGTAGCGGATGACCACCTGGGGATGGCCGTCCTCGTCCCGGGTGGTGCGGTCGTACCAGAAGCCGGATCTGCTGAGCGGGCCGTCGCGTCCGCCGCCCCAGTTCGGGGGGACGAGGCTGAACAGGGTGTCGATTCCCCAGTAGACGAAGGGAATGTCGCTTTGGTCTTGGATGGCCCGGGCCAGAGTGGTCTTGCCGGCGCTCGATGTCCCGTTGAGGAAGATGACGCGACCTTCGGGTCCGGAGTATGGCACGCGGGCCACTGTAGTCGCGACCATGAGCGTATGCCGCTCTCTCACGTATCGTCGACGTCGTCCTCACCGCACGTCACGAACTGGGCCCTGTGGGTCACGCTGTAGTAAAGTGGCGCGATCATAACGCTGCGTCGTAAGTGAGAGCGAGACAGTGAGGCCGGTGTCGTCTTGGGACCTCGGCGGCGAACCGCAGGAACCCCCCTTCGAGGCTGACTGATGGCGATCGTGCTCTCTGCGGCTCTGCAAGGCCCGTTCTCTCTGCTCGGGGTGGAATGGCCGCCAGAGGACGAGGATCATATTCGTGCGTGCGGGGCCGTCTATCGCTCCTGTGCCACCAACCTGACGGACGCCGTGAATCCCAGCGCTCACGGTGTCGTCACGTACGCCTCCCATAAGAACTCCGGCGACCACATCGACGAGTTCAACACGTTCTGGGCCGACTATCACGATGACGGAGGGCAGAAGGGGCACCTGCAGAGCCTCGCGACCGCCCTGCACGCGCTGGCCGACGGCCACGACCTGTACGCGAAGGTCGTCGAGACCGTCAAGATCATCCTCAAGCTGCTGGCGATGTACGCCCTGATCGTCCTGCTGTGGGCGGCCGCGTCGGCGGCGATCAGCGGCGGTTTCGCCGCCTTCAAGGCTCGGGGATCGATCATGGTGCTGCGGGCTTCCGCCAGGAAGGCGCTGGCGTCACTGCGGCACAAGTTCGAGCGGTATTTCGGGCAGAAGCTGATTCGCGCCGTGGAGACGCGGGTGCGCCGGATGCTCGGTGCCAAGACGCCGAAGTTCACAGCCACGGCGAAGGGCTCACGTCCGGCGTTCGGGCGTACGACCGCTCTGGCGAGCGCTGGAGCCGCGACCACGGTGCTGGAAGAGGCGCCGGAAAGGCACTCACCGCCCCCCGTTCACCCTTCGAAAGGCGATGCGAAAAACTGGGAATACCGTATCGGCCATCAGGCGCCGACCATCGGCTATGACCACGATTTCCCGTATGACCCCCGTGAGAAGCCGACTCTTGACGACTACAAGAGCTGGTACCAGTGGCGGGCGATGTTGCGTGGCGGCCAGATGAAACGGGATGACCTGAAGGACGGCACCGCCGTGTACGAGCACTACTTGAACGGGTCGGGTGACGACTTCGAGGTCGACTTCGAGCATGCATACGACGAGGACGACGGCATCCGGGAATCCGTCGACCACGCGGTCGCAAGAGCGAAGTCGGAGGCCCTTCGCCTCTACAAGGAGAGCGGCCAGAGCCAATTCCAGATGACGGGCGGGTTGATGTCCGGACAGTCCGTGTCGGAGAACTGGCAGAAGACGCTCGGCACCTACGCCCAGTGGGGCTCGGCCGACGTCCGGGTCGAGGGCGGGCGGGCGACGATGGAGATCACCATCCACGCCGAGGACCGGTACAACTTCAACAAGGGCGAGAGCGACCTCGCGACGGGCAAACTCGACGACGAGAACGGGCGCTTCGAGACCCTTGGATGGGCCAGATCCTTCCGCACGCACGGGGCGCTGACGCGCACCGAGACGTGGGACGTCCCGTCGGCCTGAGGCCACCCGACGGCAAGGCCATGCGGAATGGCCCATCCCGGGGGGGAATCGCCGACGTGATCCCGGTCAAGGACGACGTGTGGACGCCCCACGGCACGCGAACCGGCGATTCCTACCGGTCCGACCACGCCTGCCTCCCCTCGTACGACCGTACCTACGTGGACCCTTCGGACGTGGCCTGAACGGCGCAGATAGTGGAAAGAACGACATCAGCGCGTGACGCGCGTTGAGCGCATCGCGGCGACCTCGGCCGCGGTACGGATGAACACGGCAAGCGCGTGATCACGGCGCTCTTCGGGCCACGCGGCGAGCAACGTCGTCTGGCGACCGTCGACGGGAACGGCGACCAGGTCGCGGCCGAGGTGACAGGCCACTGACTCGGGCAGCACGGCGACCATCCGGCCGAGTGCGATCAGTTCGGCCACCTGCCCGGTGTCCTTGATGACCGATCCGCTGCCCGGCGACTCCGCGGTCCAACGCGGAAAGACCTCGCCGGCCAGGTCGGCCATGCGTACCGATGTGCGCCCGGCCAGCCGGTGCGTGCGCGCCATCACCACCAGCTCGCGCTCGGTCAGCAGTTCTTCGGTGGCCAGGCCGGACAGGTCGTCCTGTGGCAGGCGGAGCAGCGCGACGTCCGCCGTCCCGTCACGCAGCAAGGCCTTCTCCTCGCCGAGGCCGCAGATCAGCACCTCGACGTCGACCGCATCGGGATGGGCGGCGAAACGCGGCAAGAGAGATTCGAGCAGGCCGGCGCCGCCGCCCGGCTTCATCACCACCGTCAGCCGCGACGTCGCTTGCCCGGCGTGCCGAGCCAGACGCTCGGCCGTCGCCAGCGTCGTGAGCGCCTTACGGCCCTCCTTCAGCAGAACCTCGCCGGCACGAGTGAGGGAGACCTGGCGGCTGGTGCGATCCAGCAACCGGACGCCGAGCCGGCGTTCCAGCCGTTGGATCGCTCGGGACAGCGGAGGTTGAGCGATGCCGAGCCGGTCGGCGGCCCGGCTGAAGTTCTGCTCCTCGGCGACTGCGAGGAAATAGGCCAGTTCCCGCGACTCCATACCCCCAGGGTATGGGTGGGTTCTCTGATCGGTCTTGGTGGCGTTCGGGGGCAGCTGATGGACTCGCCCCATGACAGACACGGCTGAGTTGAGAACCCACGTGGACCGCATGCGGTTCTTCGTCGAGCAGGTGCAGGAGAACGGGCGGTTCGAGCTGATCGACACGCTCGTCCATGCCGACTACCGCAATCACACGGCCGAACCGGGGCAGGGGAACGACCGGGAAGGAGTCCGAGCGACCATGGTGGCCATGCACGCGGCCTTCTCCGACCTCATTGTGCGGATCTCGCACTGTGTCGGGGATGGCGATCTTGTGGCCACTCACAAGATGTTCCGGGCCAGGCACACCGGCCCGTGGTTCGATGTTCCTCCGTCGGGCAACCAGGTCGAGTTCCGGGTGATGGACCTCGTCCGCTACCGGGACGGGCAGATGGTCGAACACTGGGCCGTCGCCGACGCGATGAGCCTGCTGCGGCAGACCGGTGCACTCGCGTGAGCTGGATTGCGAGCGTCGGAGGAAGCGACCTCGCCCCGGGTGTCCGGTGCTCATATCAACTACAGCCCCTACAGGAGCGACGCACACATATTGTGCCACTCCGTAGCACCAAATAGCACCAGGTAGTCGACTGCCGATGTGAGCATGCCTGAGCCCGACCATTCCCATGAGATCTCCCAACGCGACCTGCTCAATCGCGCAGCGGAGATCATGGATGGCCTGGAACGTGGGGAGCGATACGCCGTTACCCGTAATGGCCATCACATCGGCGATCTGGTCCCCCTGCGCCGCCGACGCCGGGCCGCGACCACGCCCCCGCACTGCAGACCTGATGATTGGCTGTGTGGCGATCGCGAATCGGCTGCCTCTGTACACCCGCGTTCCGCAGCTAATTCATGATCCAGGGCATGTTCGGGCCTGAACCCGCAGGTCAGCGCGGTCTGGCCTGGTGGAAGCGGCGGAAAGCCCTAGTGACACGACTTTGCCGATAACCCCATCACGACGCGCACACACACTGCTACGGTCTGATGACATGTTCGTCAGGACAGCGACCCGGAAGAACAAAAACGGCACCACGGTGCGATACCTCCAACTCGCCCACAACGAGTGGGATCCCATCGCCAAAGCCGCCAAGATGAAGGTCCTGCACAACTTCGGCCGCGAAGACCAGATCGACCGCGCCGCCGTCGAACGCCTGGTCGGCTCGCTGTGCCGGCTGCTGGACCCGGGCCGCGCCGCCGCCCTCACCTCGGGCGCGGAGCTGACCTTCATCGGCTCGACCGCCTACGGCGGGGTCTATCTCCTCGACCAGCTCTGGCGGCAGCTGAAGATCGACACGATCCTGACGCGCATCCTGGCCTCCACCCGGCGCAGCGTCTTCACCGAACGGGTGCTGTTCGCGCTGGTCGCCAACCGCGCCTTGGACGCCTCCTCCAAGCTGGCCGCCTCGCATTGGGTCGGCCGCAACGCTCACATTGACGGCCTGCCCGCCTGCTCCGACGACGCCTGCTACCGGGCGATGGACTGGCTGCACCAGGTCCAAGACTCCGTCGAGCGCAAGGTGTTCGACCAGGTCGCCACCCTGCTCAACCTGGAAGTCGACCTGCTGTTCTTCGACACCACCTCCACCTACTTCGAGATCGACGAACCAGACGAGCCGATCGCCCGCGACGGGCGCGGCGTCCCCCTGCCCGACCTCGACCCCGAAAACGGCGACGGCGACGGCGACGGCGACGG
>NZ_SMKP01000092.1:0-39315 GCF_004349015.1 Nonomuraea diastatica | reverse complement strand
GTCATTCCCCACCATCACCGCGCCCGCCCCCGGAACGGCGCCTTCTGGCGGGGCGTCGCCGGTGGCGGGGGACGGGAACAGGCCGAGGAGGGCGGGGACGTTCACCGAGCGCCATCCGAGGTGGGCGATGTCCACCAGGCCGCCGAACCGCACCGGCCCCGCCAGGGCGACGCCGACGCCGACGACCCGGTGGCCGAGCCGGGACGTGTGGGCGGCGACGGCCTCGCCCAGCGGCACGAGCGCGCCCTCCGGCGTGCCGTCGTGCGGGCGCACGTCCAGGACCGTGACCCGGCCACCCAGCTCGCACGCCGCCAGCTCCCACGCGTCCTCGCGCACGTCCACCGCCAGCGCCAACGGCCCGCGCGGATGAGGGCCGGGCACCTGGGTCGGCCGTCCCCGCCCGTGCTCGGGGGCCGGCTCCTCGTGCAGCAGCTCGTCCTCGGCCAGCCCGGTGACGAGCACCGACGCCGTCCCCCTCGCCAGCCGCAGGTCGCGGGTCAGCTGGGATCGGGTGCTGGTGGCCCCGCAGTCGTGTACGGCGCGCAGCAGCCGGACGCGGTTGTGCGCGCGAAGTTCGCCGCTCGTCGTGGCTCCATTCACGCGGACAGTTTATGCTCTAGCCGTGAACAAAAGCCTCATTGAAGCCAGACGTGCTCGTGCTGGAGTTTTCGGATTCTTCGTTCTCTTCGGTTTTGTGATGGGTCTGTGGGCGGCCGGGCTGCCGTCGCTGAACGACCGGCTCGACCTCGGTTTCGCCCGGCTGGGCAGCGTCCTGCTGCTGATCTCCGGCGGCGCGCTGGTGTCGATGCTGGTAGCGGGGTCTGCGGTGGACAGGTGGTCCAGCAGGAGGGTGTGCTGGTTCGCCGGGCCGTTCTCGGCCCTGGTCCTGCTCGGTCCGGCGCTGGCGCCCTCGTACGGGGCTCTGGCGGTGCTGGCGGTCGTGTTCGGGATCGGGATCGGGGTGGCCGAGGTCGGGATGAACGCCCACTCCGTCGAGGTCGAGCGCCGCTACGGCCGGCCGATCATCTCGGCCTTCCACGGCACGTGGAGCCTGGGCGGCGCCGCCGGGGGCGGGCTCACCTCGCTCGTTCTGCAGGCGGGGCTGGACGCGCAGTGGCTGCTGATCGTGGCGGCGCTGGTCGTGCCGTTCCTGTACGTGCCCGCGGCGTGGCTGCTGCTGCCCGACCAGCCCGAGCACACCTCGCCGGAGCCGGGGGCCCAGAAGGGCGCCGCGCTGAAGTGGGGGCTCATCGCGATGCTCGGGCTGGCGGCGTTCGCCGGGCACCTGAGCGAGGGCGCGGCCATCGACTGGGCCGCGTTGCACGCCCGTACGGTGCTGGAGACCGACCCCGCCATGGCGCCGCTGGCGTACACGGTCTTCTCCGTGGCCATGACGGCCGTCCGGCTGCTGGGCGACCCGATCAGAGCCAGGCTCGGCTCCGTGCGCACCATCCAGCTCGCCGGGCTCTTCGCCACCGTCGGCTACGTGCTGATCCTGCTCTCGCCCGCGGCCGGCGAGCCGCTCCAGGTCGTCTGCGCGTGGACCGGCTGGGCCCTGGCCGGGGTGGGGCTGGCCACGGTGGTGCCGGTGCTGTTCAGCGCGGTCGGAGCGGTCGGCGACCGGGTGGGGCGGGCGCTGGCCATGGTGACCGCGTTCGGCTACAGCGGACTGCTGCTGGGCCCCGCCGTGCTCGGCTACGTGGCCGAGGCGTCCTCCCTGCCGGTCGCGCTCGTCATCCCGACGGTCCTGGCCGCCGTGGTGGCGCTCACCGGCGCGCCCGCGATCCGTTCGCTGCTCAGGGTCTCCGGCGCGGAGCCCCGCCAGGAAGGGGCCGTCGCGCGCGGGCCCGAACCCGAGCCCGCCCGGGACTGACCTCGCCCGCGCCTGGGGCCATCCCCAGGTGGCGGTCGTGGTCCAGCGCCTCCCGGCTCAGGACGGCCCTGCCCGGGAGCTGCCACGTGATTTGCGGAACGGTCGCTGACCTGGTGTTATTCGATCGTGACTTGACCTGCGGGTTGCGTACGGGTTTTCATGTGGCCCACACGGTAAACGTTTACAGTCATCGGGTCGTAAACGTTTACACCACCGGGAAGGACAGCCGTGGCCGACGGACCCACGATCACCACGATCGCCGAGCGCGCCGGCGTCTCGATCGCCTCGGTCTCACGGGTCCTCAACGGCCTGCCGACCAGGCAGGAGACCGAACGCAAGGTGATGGCCGCCGCCGACGAGCTCGGCTACGTGCGCAACGCCGTGGCGAGGTCACTCAAGTCGCGCCGCACCCACCAGGTGGCCTTCGCCATGGCCGACGTGGGCAACCCCGCCTACCTGGCCATGCTCCGCGAGATCCAGCCGGTGCTGAAGGCGGCGGGCTACCGGCTCGTGCTGCACTCCACCGACGCCGTCGTGGCCGACGAGATCGACGTGCTGCACAGCCTCGGCGAACGGTACGTGGACGGCTTGATCATGAGCCCACTGCGGGTCACCGAGCAGCACCTCGAGATGCTGGCCGCGGCCAGGGCGCCCGTCGTGATCATCGGTTCGGTGCCCGAGGGGACGCGGGTCGACAACGTGCGCGCCGACTCCCGCACCGGCGTGCGGCTGGCGATCGACCACCTCTACGCGCTCGGTCGCCGCAGGATCGGCATGCTCAACGGCCCGCTTGACACCGTGCCGGGCGCGGCCCGCGGCGCCGCGTACCGCGAGGCGCTCGCCGACCTCGGCCTGCATTACGACGAGGACCTCGTACGGATCGGCGACTTCTACCGCGCGGAAGGGGGCCGCGCGGTGGCGGAGCTGCTCGACAGGGTTCCCGACGTGGACGCGCTGATGTGCGCCAACGACCTGATCGCGCTCGGCGCGCTCGACGTGCTGCGCGCGGCGGGCAAGCGGGTGCCCGCCGACGTGGCGGTGGTCGGCATGGACGACACCGACCTGGCGGCGGCCTCGTGGCCGGCGCTGACCAGCGTCTCGCTCGGGTCGGCCGAGCGCGGCAAGGCCGCCGCCGAGCTGCTGCTCGACCGGCTGCAGGGCGGCGACCGCGAGCCGCGGGTGGTCACCGTGCCACCCCGGCTCGTGGTCCGCGCCAGCACGGCGGGAACGGCGGGCGCGGGCACCGTGCACGGCGACGCGGGACGTACCAAGAGGAAGGAGGGCGGCGCGTGACGGCGACCGTGACGAGACCGGCGCCGCCGCGGAGGCCGAGCGCCAAGCGCCGCCACATCTCGCGCCAGACGCGCGAGATGTGGCTGCTGATGCTGCCCGCGCTGGTGCCGGTGCTGCTGTTCAGCGTCGGCCCGCTGCTGTACGGCATCGGCCTGGCGTTCACCGACGCCCGCAACACGCGGGTGCACGAGACGAGCTTCGTCGGCCTGGAGAACTTCACCGACCTGCTGGCCGACGACGACTTCTGGGCGTCGTTCAGGATCGGCGCCATCTGGGCGGTCTCCGTGACCGTGCTGCAGTTCCTGGCCGCGCTCGGCCTGGCCGTGCTGCTCAACCAGAACCTGCGCTTCAGGGGTGTGGCCCGGGTGCTCGCGGTGGTGCCGTGGGCGATGCCGCCCGTGGTCATCGGCCTGATGTGGAAGCTCGTCTACCACCCGGACGCGGGCATACTGAACGACCTGCTCGGCACGGACATCAACTGGCTGGCCGACTTCTCCCTCGCGCTGCCCGCGATCATCGTGGTCGGCGTGTGGACCGGCATGCCGCAGACCACCGTCGTGTTGCTGGCGGGCCTGCAGAACGTGCCCAAGGAGCTCTACGAAGCCGGCGAGATGGACGGAGCGGGCCGCTGGCGGCGCTTCTGGAACATCACGCTGCCGCAGCTGCGGCCCGTGATCGTGGCGATCACGTCGCTCGACTTCGTGTGGAACATCAACCAGTTCGGCCTGGTCTACGTGCTCACGCAGGGCGGGCCCGGCGGGCAGACGCGGCTGCCGATGTTGTTCGCCTACGAGGAGGCGTTCCGCTACCGGTTCGCGGGCTACGCCTCGATGCTCGGCCTCGCCATGGCGATCGTCGTGCTCGCGGTGCTCGGGTTGTACCTGTGGCGGCAGATGAGGGAGAACCGATGAGACGCCTTCCGCAGTACGCCGCGCTGGTCGCGTACATCGTCTTCCTCGCGTTCCCGCTGCTCTGGCTGCTGTCGACGGCGCTGAAGACGCCGCAGGAGATGGCGCTGACCGAGCCGACGTGGATCCCGCGCGAGCCGACGCTGGCCAACTTCACCGACGCGTTCGGCGAGCAGGACCTGGTGGGCGCGGCGGTGCGCAGCCTGATCGTGGCGCTGTTCAGCAGCGTGATCACGGTGCTGATCTCGCTGCCCGCCTCCTACGCCATGGCCCGCTACCGCAGCCTGCTCAACCGGGTCGCGCTCGGGTGGGTGCTGGTCAGCCAGGTGTTCCCGTTCATCCTGATCATCATCCCGCTGTTCATGATCCTGCGCGAGATGGACCTGGTGAACACGCTGCCGGGGTTGGTAGCCGTGCACGTGACGTTCACGCTGCCGTTCGCGTTGTGGATGTTGCAGGGGTATGTGCGCGCGGTGCCGCCCGAGCTGGAGGAGGCGGCGGCCGTGGACGGCGCCTCCCGGCTGCGCTCCATCGCGTCCGTGGTGGCGCCGCTGCTCGCGCCGGGCGTGGTGGCCACGCTGCTGTTCGCGTTCATCTCGTCGTGGAACGAGTTCATGTTCGCGCTCGTGATCCTGCAGAACCCCGATGTCATGACGCTCCCGCTGACGCTGGTGAGGTTCACCGGCCCCGAGGGGGTGGCCAGGCTCGGCCCGCTGGCCGCGGCGTCGCTCATGGCGACGATCCCGAGCCTGATCTTCTTCGCAATCATCCAGCGGCGCCTGAAGTCCGGCCTGATGACCGGCGCCGTCAAGGGCTAGGAGGCTCATATGCGTATCAAGTCCGCTCTGGCGGTGGTGGCGATCGCCGCGCTCACCGCGGCGTGCGGCGGGGGAGGAGGCGGCGAGTCCTCCTCACCCAACGAGCCGGTGAAGATCGATTTCCTCAGCCTGGCGTGGCAGAAGGAGTCCGTGGCCGCCAACAAGGAGCTCGTGGAGGAGTGGAACAAGGCCAACCCGAACATCCAGGTCACCTACGTCCAGGGCAGCTGGGACAACGTCAACGACCAGCTCGTCACCCAGTTCGCCGGTGGCACGGCCCCCGACGTCATCCACAACGACTCGCCCGCGCTGGCCGGCTTCGCCACCGACGGCTACCTGCTCGACCTCAGCGGCAAGCTGCCTGCCGAGCTCAAGAACGACATCCCCCAGGCCGCCTGGGACACCGTCACCTTCGACGGCGGCAAGGGCGAGCAGGGCGTCTACGGCGTGCCGTTCCTGCAGGAGTCGCAGGTCGTCATCGCCAACAAGAAGCTGCTCGAGGCGGCCAAGGTGCGCATCCCGACGGCGGACGCCCCGTGGACGTGGGACGAGTTCTCCGCGGCCGCCAAGAAGATGACCAAGGGCGACACGTACGGCGTGGCATGGCCGATGAAGTCACCGGTCAACAAGACGCTCAACCTGGCGCTCAACTTCGGCGGCACGTTCTTCCAGACCGCCGGCGGCAAGACCACGGTCAAGGTCGGGCCCGAGGAGCGCGAGGTGCTGCAGCGCATCCACGACCAGCTCTACAAGGACAAGTCGGCCGATCCCGCCGCGCTCGGCCAGGGCACCGCCGACCCGCTGCCGGCCTTCTACAAGGGCAAGTTCGCGCTCCTGCCCGCCGGGGTCTACCTGCGCCAGCAGGTCGCCGAGCAGGCGCCGGACGGCTTCGCGTGGGTCACCCTGCCGGGCCCGAAGGGCACCACCACCCAGCAGGGCGCGGTCTCGCAGACGTTGTCGATCGCGCAGGAGAGCGAGCACCCTGACGAGGCCATGAAGTTCATCTCGTTCTTCCTGAACGGCCCCAACCAGGCCAAGCTCGCCAAGGGCGACTGGCTGCTGCCGACCTCCCAGAAGGCCGCCGCCGACCCGGCGATGACCAGCGATGAGAACGGCTGGGACGTGGCCACCGCCTCCGCCAAGGACCTCGTCGTGGCGCCGTTCCTCAAGGTGAACGGGTTCGACGAGTGGAAGAGCAAGGTCGCCACACCGGTCCTGCAGGAATATTTCGCCAACAAGATCACTATCGACGAGGTGGCCAAGAGGCTCGTCGAGGACGGCAACAAGGTGCTGGAGCGGTACCAGCGGTGACTCTTCGCGACAGGGCCCGGGGGTGCCTGCTCGGCCTGGCGGCCGGTGACGCCCTCGGCGCTCCCGCCGAGAACCTGACGCCGTCGGAGATCCGGCGCCGGTGGGGACGGCTCACCGAGATCGAGGGCGGGGGCACCGACGACACCGAGTACGCGATCTTCGCCGCGTCGCTCCTCGTCCGCCACGGTCATGCGCTGACCAGCGAGGACGTCGCCGCCGCGTACCGGGAGCTGATCCTGCCCCAGGCCGGGCCGATGCGCGGGGCCGGGTTCTCCGAACTGGGCACCGTCGAAGCGCTGCGCCGCGGCCTGGAGCCGCCGCTGACCGGGCTCGTGCACGCGCACGGCTGGTCGGACGGGCTGGCCATGCGGGCCGCGCCGTACGGGATCTTCTGCCCGGGCGATCCGGCGGAGGCGGCCCGGCTGGTGGAGCAGGACGGGCTGGTCAGCGGGGCCGGCGAGGGCATCATGGGCGGCCGCGCGGTCGCCGGCGCGGTGGCCGCCGCGATGGGCGGCGCCGCCCCTGACGAGGTCGTGGCGGCGGCGCTGGCGGTCATCCCGCCCGACTCCTGGACCGCCAGGAACATCGTCCGGGTACGCGACGTGCTCGGCCGGGCCTCCGATGCCGATGCCGCTGGTGACGCCGCCGGGCCGGGTGTGGTCGAGGCGCTGCACGAGGCCGTGGTCGTGCGGCATTACCCCTGGACCGACGTGGCGCCGGAAGCCGTGGCGCTGGCGTTCGCGGCCCTTCTCGCGGGAGGCGGTGACGTGGAGGCGTCGGTGACGTTCGGGGTGAGCCTGGGCAGGGACGCCGACACCATCGGCGCCATCGCCGGGGCCGTGGCGGGAGCCGGTCGCGGAGAGGACGGCGTGCCCCGGCGGTGGGCCGGAAGGATCGGGCCGGTGACGGGCAAATGCCTGCCCGTCGTGGCCGGGAGACATGTGCTGGACATCGCCGACGAACTGGCGGAAAGGCTGTAGATCACGATGCCGGGGGACAGGATCAAAGGAGCCTTCGCCGGGCTCGCCGTGGGCGACGCGGCCGGGTGGCCCGCCGCCAGGCACCGGGCGGCGCTGCACGCGCCCTGGAGCCGGCGCCTGCACAGGGAGCTGGACGCGTTCGCGGAAGAACATCGCGTGACCACCCTGCCGGTGCCGTTCGCGCTGAACCAGCCGGTGGCGCCGCTGCGCGTCGGCCCGTCCGACGACGCCGAGTGGCTGGCGTGGACGGCGCTCACCATCGACCGGCCGAGGGCCGAGGCTTTCAGGGACCTCATCGACCCGGCACCGGGAACATCCGGGGCGCGGGCCGTCGGTGATCCGGCACCGGCCCCGCACGGGGCGCGGACGGTCGGTGACCGGGCACCCGGCTCGTCCGGGGAGCGGGCCGTCGGCGGGCCGGTCAGGGCGCGGATCTCGGTGGCGACCGCGCTCGACAACCTCGCCAAGGGTGTGGAGCCGCCCGCGTCCGGGCACGACAATCCGCACTTCTTCGACGACGCCGCCGCGGTCAGGGCCGTCGCGTTCGGAGCTCTGGGGAGGGACCCGACGCGGGACGCCGAGGTGACGAACGCCTGCGACGGTGTCCTGGGCGCCAGAGCCATGGCGGCCGCCGTGGCCGAGGCCGTGGCGTCGGGCTCGGCGGTCAACGCCGTGGAGGCCGCGCTTGCCGTACTGCCCGACGGCACCGCCATCGGCCACAACGCCCGGCTGGCGGTCAAGGTCGCGCGGGCGGCGGGCGACCCGTTCGCAGCCGTCCCCGCGCTGGACGGGGCGCTGCTCGACCACGTCTACAGCTACGGTGTCGGCGCGGCGCAGACAGTGCCCGTCGCGCTGGCGCTGGCCGAGGTGTCGGGCGGGGACCTGGACCGGGCGGTGCCCGCGGCGGCGTGCCTGGCCGCGCTCGCCGACTCGGCCCCAGCGCTGACCGGAGCGCTCACAGGGGCCTGCGGCGGACTCGGCGCGATCCCGGAGGGGTGGATCGCGCCGGTTCGTACGCTGGCCGGTTGCTGCCTGCCTGACCTGGCAGGCCTGGACCTGATCGAACTAGCGAATGATGTCACGGAGGGAATCGCATGACGCCGCTTGAGGACAGGGCCACCGGCTGCGTGGCGGGGGCGGCGGTCGGTGACGCGCTGGGCGGCGCCACCGAGGGCTGGACTCCCGAACAGATCGTCGACCGGTACGCGGGCCGCGTCGAGGGCATCGTGCCGCCGTTCAACGAGGACTGGCGCAACGCCCGGCCGATCGCGCCGTACCACAAGGGCGACGGCCACATCACCGACGACACGTTGATGACCCACGCCCTGATCCGGGTCTACGAGAAGACCGGCGGGCACCTCGGGGCGTATGCGATGGCCGAGCACATGGTGCCGGAGCTGATGGGCGAGCGGCGGTGGATCCCCGAGCTGGAGGCCGAGGCGCTGCCGCTGCAGCGGATCTTCCTGGCCGAGAAGTGGATCGTGGCCAGGCTGCACTACGGGCACGTGGACCCGCGGGAGGCCGGTGTCGGAAATATCGTGAACTGCGGCGCCGCCATGTACGTCGCCCCGATCGGCATCGTCAACGCCGCCGACCCCGACGGCGCCTACGCCGAGGCCATCGACCTGGCCGGAGCCCACCAGTCCAGCTACGGTCGCGAGGCCGCCGGGGTGATGGCCGCCGCCGTCGCCGAGGCCATGCGGCCGGGCGCCACGGCCGACTCCGTGGTCGCCACCTGCCTGCGCCTGGCCAAGGACGGCACCAGGGCCGCCATCGAGGCCGTCTGCGAGGCCGCCGCCGGGCTCGGACACTGGGACGGCTCGTTCGAAGCGCTGCGCGCCGCCGTGCGGCCGTACGACACCGTCGCCGACACCTACCGTGACCAGGGGCTGGGGGCGCGGCGGCCGAGCCGGACGCACAGCATCGAGGAGCTGCCACTCGCGCTCGGGTTCCTGGTGATCGCCAAGGGCGGCTACCGCGACACCGTGCTCGGCGGGGTCAACTACGGGCGCGACGCCGACTCGATCGCCTCCATGGGCGGCGCCATCGCCGGGGCGCTCGGAGGGTTGTCCTCCGTGCCGGCGGAGTGGGTGGAGCAGGTCGGCTCGGCCAGCCGTACGGACCTGGTGGCTCCGGGGCTCGCCATCGCCGGGGTCGCCCGCCGGGTGCACGCCGCCGACCTCGCGCGGCGGCGCGACCACGAGGCCGCCTTCGCCGACCTGGACCGCCGGTGATCCGGCTCACCTGGGTCCAGCCGGAGGACCTGCTC
This sequence comes from Nonomuraea diastatica, assembly GCF_004349015.1. Lineage (NCBI taxonomy): Bacteria > Bacillati > Actinomycetota > Actinomycetes > Streptosporangiales > Streptosporangiaceae > Nonomuraea > Nonomuraea diastatica. The sequence goes on along the minus strand of NZ_SMKP01000092.1, from coordinate 29,863 downwards.
GGCCACGAACTCCGCCAGGCAGCCGAGGACGGCCGCGCCGGCGGCTCAGGAGAGAGCGGCGGCGTCGGTACGGGCGGACGCGGCGGGGGGTCGGGGGAGAGCGGCGGCGAGGCGGGCAGCGGTGACCGGGTCCGGGAGATCGCAGCCCGGTGGCACGCGGCCGGAGGGCACGACGCCCCGCCACGCGCCGGCGCCTCCGACGCCGGCGCCGCGCGGCTGCGAGGGCTGGCCGAGGAACTGCTGGACGAGCTGGCGGCCATCCCGTCGCCGCTCGACGAGCCGTCCGACCTGGCCGGAATCATCGCCGCCTGCCCTGGCTGGCCCGGCCCCCGCCCTGCTCCCCTCGCGCCGGGTCCGCGCCGGGTCGTGGTCGATCCCGCACGGGTGCTGGGCGCCTGGCTCGGGCGGGCGGCCGGGTGCGTCCTGGGGAAACCCGTCGAGAAGATCCCGCGCGAGGGCATCAGGCGGATCGCCGAGGCCACCGGCAACTGGCCCATCAGGGGCTGGTTCACCGCGAAGGGCCTGCCCGATGACGTCGCGCGCCGCTGGCCGTGGAACCGCCGCAGCGCGGTCAACTCCCTGGCCGAGAACATCGACGGCATCCCCGAGGACGACGACCTCAACTACCCGTTGCTGGCCCTGACCGTCCTGGAACGCCACGGCCGCGACTTCGCCACCGACGACGTGGCCAGGCTGTGGCTGGACGAGCTGCCCGCGGGCCGTACGTTCACCGCCGAGCGGGTCGCGTACCGCAACCTGCTGGACGGCGTCGAGCCACCGCGCACGGCCACCCACCGCAACCCGTTCCGCGAGTGGATCGGAGCGCTGATCAGAGCGGACGTGTACGGCTGGGTCAACCCGGGCGATCCGGCCACGGCCGCCGAGTACGCCTGGCGCGACGCCCGGCTCACGCACACCGCGAACGGGATCTACGGGGCGATGTTCGTGGCCGCGATGTGCGCCGCCTCGCTGGTGGCCACATCGGCGGAGGAGGTGGTGCGGGCGGGCCTGTCCGTGGTGCCCGAGGGGTCGCGGCTGCACGGGGCCGTACGCCTGGCCGTCGCGGACGCCGCCCGCGAGGACGACTTCGAGCGGGTCGTCGACCGCCTCCACGAACGCCACGGCGCCCTGCACTGGGTGCACACGGTCAACAACGCCGCCCTCGTCGCCGCCACGCTGATCCACGGCCGGGGCGACTTCACCGCCACGATCGCCGGGGCGGTCGCCGGCGGCTGGGACACCGACTCGGCCGGGGCCACGGCCGGATCCCTCGCGGGAGCGCTGAACGGCGGCGTGCCCGGCCGCTGGCGCATGCGCGACCGCCTGGCCAGCAGCCTGACCGGATTCGACGGGGTGGGCCTGGAAGAGCTGGCGGCCCGTACACAGGAGATGATGACCACATGATCTCGGTTTTCGGCAGCGCCAACATGGACCTCGTCGCGTACGTCTCAAAAGCCCCCAAACGCGGCGAGACGGTCACCGGGCACCGCTTCCGCACCATCCCCGGCGGCAAGGGCGCCAACCAGGCGATCGCCGCGGCCCGCGCGGGCGCGCAGGTGGCGTTCCTCGGGGCGGTCGGCGACGACGGTTTCGGCGCGGAGATGCGGGTCACGCTGGCGGAGGCCGGCGTCGACGTACGTGGCCTGCGCCAGGTGCCGGGGCCCAGCGGCATCGCGCACATCGTGGTCGACGACGAGGGCGGCAACTCGATCGTCGTCGTGCCAGGGGCGAACGGCACGGTCACCGGACCGTCCCCCGACGACCTGGCCGTGATCGCGGCCTCCCAGGCGCTGCTGCTCCAGCTGGAGTTGCCTTTGGAGGCGGTCGTCAAGGCGGCCGAGGGGGCGAGGGCGGCGGGCGTGCCGGTGTTCCTCACGCCGGCGCCCGCGCAGCCCCTGCCGGGGGAGCTGCTCGACGCGGTCACGACGATCGTCCCGAACGAGCACGAGGCGGCCGCCATCACCGGCGTCTCCGGCGCGGACACGGCCCTCGACGCGCTGCTCGAGCGGGTCGAGGAGGCTGTGATCACGCTGGGCTCCGAGGGCGCGCTCCACGGGTCGCGGTCGGGGCAGCGGCTGCGCGTGCCCGCGGTGCCGGCGAAGGCGGTGGACACGACGGCTGCCGGCGACACGTTCGTGGGCGCGCTGGCCGTGGCCCGCTCGGAGGGGCGTGCCATGGCCGACGCCCTGAGCTTCGCCTCGGCGGCGGCGGCGCTGTCGGTGCAGCGGGAGGGTGCCAGCACGTCGATGCCGGCCCGCCAGGAGATCGAGGAGTTCCTCGCCTCGTGACCTGTTCGGGGTTCACCGCGTCGGGCAGGTGGTGACCATGAGCAAGAAACCCGAGGAGAAGCCGGACGCGGTCGGCGGGGTCGGGGGGGAGAGCGACGTCGTCGCCGAACGGTCGGGTGCCGGCACGCCGAGGACCCGCCGCCCCGTCTCCGCCGACCCCCCTTACGAGGAGGACCCGCAGGAGGAGGAAGCCGGAGAAGAGGAGAACGGGAACGACGTCGTCCGCCCGGACGCCGGCCCCACCGGCTGACCGTCCCACTCGTTGCCCGTGCAGGTGGGCGAGGGCCGCCTGACGCCCCTTTCGCGACCGGTCCGCTACACTCGCGGGCCGGTGAAAGGGGTGGGAATGTTCGGGCCGGTCGAGGTGCTGCGGGTGCTGGAGACGTTGCGGGAAGCGGGCTGCGCGGTCTGGATCGGCGGCGGCTGGGGGATCGACGCGCTGGTCGGCCGGGTCACCAGGAAGCACGGCGACCTCGACCTGCTCCACCGCGCCGAGCAGGAGCCCACGGTGATCGCCGCGCTCCGGGCGGTGGCCTATTCCGAGCGCGAAGGCGTCGTGCCCGGCCGGCCCGCCCGCTTCGTCATGGCCGGCCCCGAAGGCCGCGAGCTCGACCTGCACCCCCTGTTGTTCCAGCCCGACGGATCGGCCGTGCAGCACCTCGACGACCACGGAGGCGTGTTCACCTACCCGGCGGACGCCTTCACCACCGGCGTGATCGACGGCGTGGTCGTGCCCTGCCTGTCGGTGGCCCAGCAGGTGCACTTCCACCGGGGTTACCAGCCGCGCGAGCGCGACCTGCACGACATGGCGCGGCTGCGGGAGGCGTACGGCGTCGACACTCACTTCTGAGCGGCGACCTTCGCCCCCAGGCGGGCGGCGCACTCGTCGCGGTAGTCGAGCGTGCGCGAGCGCAGCTCCTTGGGGTCGGCGAGCACGGCCCTGGAGACCGAGGGCACGACGGCATGGCGGACGGACGCGAACACCCGGGCCATCTCGGCGGGGGTGGCGCCCTGGACGCCCAGCCCCGGCGCGAGGATGGGGCCGTTGAGGTCGTCCAGCGAGTCGTCGAGCGCGGGCAGCGTGGCCCCCATGACCAGCCCGACCGGCCCGAACGGCGTGTGCCCCGCGTTCGCCGCCGCCGCGGCGGCGATCACCTGCCCGGCCACGTGCCGCTGCAACGCGGCGGCCTCAGGGTTGGAGGTGCGCGCCAGCACGAAGACGCCGGCGTCGTTGACCATGGCCGACGTGATCGCGCCCTCAAGCGACCCGAACCCCAGGTAGGGGCTGAGCGTCACCGCGTCGGCGGCCAGCGGGCCGCCCCGGTCGAGGTACGCCTCCGCGTAGGCGGCCATCGTGCTGCCGATGTCGCCCCGCTTGACGTCGAGCAGCACCAGTGTGCCGGCCTCGCGCAGGTCGGCGATGGTGCGTTCGAGCACGGCGATGCCGCGGCTGCCCCAGCGCTCGAAGAAGGCCGACTGCGGCTTGACCACCGCTGCCACGTCGCCCACCTCGTCGACGACTGTGCGGCTGAAACGCTCCAGACCGGCGGGGGAGTCGTCGAGCCCCCAGGCGTGCAGCAGCGCCGGGCTCGGGTCGAGGCCCACGCAGAGCGGTCCGCACGCGTCGAGCCTGGCTCGCAGGCGCGCCCCGAACGTGTCATTCATCGGCTCCTCCTTCGCCGGAGACCCCAGGCTTCAGCCCCTGCACGGTGCTCGCCCGGCCTCTCTCACGACCACCGCCACGACCCTCAGAGCCGGCCCCGGCAGGCCGGCCCGCGCGGCCGTGGCAGAACGGTTCTCCGGCGACGATACGGGACAGGACTCCTCCTGCTGAACAGGGTGTGCGATCCGAGTCTTCCTCGCTTGGCCTTAGGGGTAGATCAGCAGACATGTACGAGATCGCCCATCGTGTGCTGGTGCTGCGTACCGATCCACCGCGTGACGTCGTCGTCACTCTTGGCCTGCCGTACGAAGAGCCGGCGGGCGAGTGGTCGTGCCCGTACCGCATCGACGGGCTCGCCGGGTGGGAGCACGAGCGGAAGGTCACCGCGTTCGACTCGCTGGAGGCGATCGGGCTGGCGATGGTCACGGTGCGGGCGGCGCTCGCCGGGTCCCACGAGGCCAAGGGGGGCCTGCTGAGCTGGGACGACGCGCCGTCGGGCCGGCGGGCGCGGACGGTGTACGTGAGCGTGGATCAGGAACACGACATCGCCTACGTCTCCATGAAGCACGAAATGTCACCAGGTGAGGCGGTGCGTCAGGTCGAAGCCGACGACGTCATCATCGATTACGGCGAATCCGGGCAGATCCTCGGTCTGGAGATCATCAACGCGGCAGCGGTGCTCCCGCCCGAGCTGCGGCTCTGATCGGACAAGCGTCCCCCCGAGGCCCACCGACGGGACAGCAGCCACCGCCAGCGCGGCAGCTCCAGCGCCACCGTCACCACGGCCAGCACCGAGACCAGCGCCGCGGCCGCCGCGTGCCAGGCCGCCCATGCGGCCGCCACGGCCGCCACCACGTGCAGGACGACCAGCGCGATCGTCACGTGACCCGGCACGGCGACGATCACGGTGCGCTTGTCGCCCGGGGTGGAGAAGAGCGTCGGCAACGCGATCAGCACCACCGCGGACACCACCGCCAGTGGCACGAGAAGGAGGCCAGGGCCCACGGGGTCGCGATCCAGGCGACCAGCTCGACCGCGAACCGGCAGGCCGAGGCGACCCGGTCGTCAGGGCGGGGGAGAGAGGACACCCACGTACCCTACGCGGGTGCGCGGCCGGGGATAATCGCCGGGGTGAGCACCGTGATCTCGCCGCGCATCGTGGCCACCGACCTCGACGGAACCCTCCTCACCTCCACCGGCACCATCACCCCACGCACCAGGAAGGCTCTCCGGTCCGCACGCGCGGCCGGTGCCGAGATCGTCTTCGTCACCGCCAGGGCGCCGCGCGGCGTCCGCGAGATCGCGGAGCAGACCGGCGTCACCGGCATCGCGATCTGCAGCAACGGAGCCGTCACCTACGACGTGGCCGCCGACGAGATCATCGACAGCCATCCGCTCTCGCCCGAGGCGGCCAGAAAGGTCGCCGCCACCCTGGCCGAGGCCATCCCCGGCGTCGGCCTCGCCGTCGAGACCGGCAGGAACGTGCTGACCGAAGTGGCCTACACCCGGCGGGTCAGCCACGACCTCGCGCACTACCGCGAGGTGACATCGGTTTTCGACGAGAACGAGCCCATCGTCAAGCTGCTCGCCATGTCCGCCGCGCACACCGCCGACGAGATGTTCACCGCCGTGGTGGCGGCCGTCGAGGGCCAGGCGGAGGTGACATATTCCGGCGTCGAGGGGCTGCTCGAGATCAGTGCGCCGGGGGTGACGAAGGCGGGCGCGCTCGACCGGCTCTGCGGGGAGCGAGGCGTCGAGGCCGGCGAGGTGGTGGCGTTCGGCGACATGCCCAACGATCTGGCGGTTCTCGCGTACGCGGGCGCCGGCTACGCCATGGCGAACGCGCACCATCTGGTGCTGGCGGCGATCGAGCGGCGCACGCTCTCCAACGACGAGGACGGCGTGGCCGCGGTGCTGGAAGATCTCTACGGCTGAGCGGCCCCTGCCGGACGAGCCTGCCGGACGAGCCTGCCGGACGAGCCTGCCGGACGAGCCTGCCGGACGAGCCTGCCGGACGAGCCTGCCGGACGAGCCTGCCGGACGAGCCTGCCGGTGACGTGCCCGCCCGCCGGCGTGGGCGGGCACGTACGGCATCACGCGTCGTCGTCGGACACGCGCGAGGCCCCGTCGCAGGTGCTGGGTGAGGTGCTGAGCACGGGCATCAGCCCGCCGCACGTGGTCACCGGAGCGGATACGGGCTCGACGATCTCGTCATTGAAGATGATCACGTCACCGATGAGCGACTGGCCGGAGGCCGCGGGCGGCTCGGCGGGCTCAGCGGGTTCGGCCGGCTCGGCCGGTTCGGCGGGCTCGGCGGCCGTTGCGGGCTCCGGGGGCTGGGCGCTCGCCGCGGTGGGCGGGGGCGCGACCACGGCGTGCCCGGCGTACGGGAACAGCATGCTCGCCACCGCGGCCCCGAGCCCCGCGGCGACGAAGCGCCTCGTTCCCATCAGAACCCCCACCCTCGGCACCAGCGCGTCACGGCGAGGTGCGCCGGCCTGCCTAGGCGGCCTTCATGCCGGCGGGGTTGACGCCGTCGCCGGTGTCGTGCTGAGGCCGCCCGCCCTCCATCATCCGGTCGATCAGCGCCAGCGCCAGCGCCGAGACCACGAAGGTCAGGTGGATCAGGGTTTTCCATAGCAACTCCCTGTCGGTGATGGCCGGTCTGGCCGCGTTGATGAAGATTTGGAGGAGGTGGATGGACGAGATGCCGATGATGGCCATGGCCAGCTTGACCTTGAGCACGTTGGCGTTGACGTGCGAAAGCCACTGGGGCTGGTCAGGATGGCCCTCGATGCGCAACCGCGAGACGAACGTCTCGTAGCCGCCGATGATGACCATGATCAGCAGGTTGGAGATCATGACGACGTCCACGAGACCGAGGACGATCAGCATGACCGTGGTCTCGGCCGGCGTGCCGCCGAACCCGAGATGGATCAGATGGATCAGCTCCGCCATGAACCGCCACACGTAAACGATCTGGGCCGCGATCAACCCGACGTAGAGCGGGGCCTGAATCCACCGGCTCAGGAACATGACGTAGCCGACCCGTTCCGGCATCTTCTGTGACCTCGTACGCGACGCGGCCACGGGCACCTGCGCGAGTCTCACTATGACGTCAGGATGTTGATGTGCTGGACCACGGTCTCCACGTCAACGAGCGGGGAGCCGTTGCCGAGCAGATCCAGGGGGATCGGGGACGCGCCGGCCACCAGCGCGGCGGCGGCGACAACCGTCAGGACACCGAACTTCAACGGGACTCCTTGTTACTGCTCTTCGCCCACGCGCAGGGCGCTGCCGGAAGACGGGGCATGGACCGGGACGGCGGCGGTCACGGCTGCAGGCAGCCGACGGCCGGGAGCTCGGGCGGCACGGTCAGGGACGCGGGATCGACCAGAGTGGTGAGCTCGCCCGTGGATTCGAGCAGGCAGGTGCCCAGGTGAAGGGGGTCTACGACGGCATGGGCGGCGGGGGCGGCGGACAGGGCCAGGCCGCCGGCGGCGAGCACGGCGAGCGTGATCCGCCGAGAGGTGGACAACATCGAACCTCCTGGGAAGGGGTGTCGAACGATTGCTGACGCCACCCAGAGTAGTGTGAAAGTCACTCTCGGTTAAAGATTTCTTATAGGAAGTGATCGGAGGATTGGAGATCCTGGGCGGCCATGACCTCGTCGGCGTGGTCGGACGCCCACACGCCGAACGCCTCGATCGGCCCCAGGAGGCTGCGGCCCAGCTCGGTCAGCTCGTACTCCACGCGGGGCGGCGCCTCGGCGTACGCGCGCCGCGCCACCAGGCCGTTGAACTCCAGGCGGCGCAGCGTCTCCGTGAGGACCTTCGGGCTGATGCCGCCGATCTCCTCCCGCAGCCGCCCCGGACGGCGCGGGCCGTGGCGAAGCGCCCAGACGACGACCGCGCTCCAGGTGTTGGCGATCAGGTCGAAGGCGAGTCTGGCCTGACAGTCGGCGAGGAACAACGAAGCCTCCGTTAGGCACCAGATGGTGTGCGACGGGATTCCTACCGTTGTCATCCAAGCAAATCCCTTCATGGAGGACGAACATGCGTATCGGGATCCTGGGCGCCGGCGGCATGGCGGACGCCCTCGGCACGCAGTGGGCCAGGGCGGGCCACGCAGTCATGATCAGCGGGCGGGACCCGGGCAGGAGCACGGCACGGGCCCGCAAGATGCGTGCCCAGGCCGGACGGACACCGGCAGCGGAGGCGGCGGCCGCAGAGGCGTCGTTCGCGGGGACGGTCGCCGGGAGGGTCGCGGAGGTGTCCGGCGGGGAGGCGTTCGCTGGGGCTTCCGCCGACCTGTCCACCGGGCAGAGGCCCGCCGCAGAGGGATCCGCCGGGTCGGCCGGAGGAGCGGTGGTCGCCGGGGAGGCGGAGGTCCGGGCCGGGACGTGGGCGGAGGCGGCCCGGTTCGGCGAGGTTGTGATGGTGGCTGTCAGGGAGGCGGGCCTCGTGGACGTGCTCCAGGCCGCCGGGGCGTCGATGCGTGGCAAGCCCGTCATCGACGTGACCAACGCTGCCTTTCCTGACCTCTATGACCCCACGCGACCGATCGCACGCCTGATCCGCGACCTCACCGCAGGTCACGTCGTGAAGGCGTTCAACCTGTGCCACGTGGACGTGTGGCGGATGACGCCACCGGTGTTCGGCGGGCGGCCACTGGCCGTGCCGCTGTGCGGCGACGACCCGGCCGCCATGGACGCCGCCCGCACGCTGGTCGCCGACCTCGGCTGCACCCCGCTGAACGGCGGAGGGCTCGACCGGGCGATGCACCTGGAGGCGACCGCCGCGTTCGTGATCGGACTGTGGTTCGGGGGCGCCGACGCCCAGGCCATCCTGCCGCCGCTGGCCTCGTCGGGCACCCACGGGCAGGGCTGACGTACGACGAGGGGCGTAGCGGGGATGACGACGGCCGGTGGATGCCGCGCGCGCCGCCAGGGAGAATCCTGGAGGCCTTCATACGAGGCCGAAGGAGAAGTCCAGTGGTAACCGAGGTCGCCAAGGGCAGCGGGTACATGACCGCGTTCAAGGTCGTCGCCATCCTCAACGCGGCATCCGTGCTCGCCCAGGGGGTGACGGCCGGGCAGCTGATGAGCGGCGCCGGCGCCGGCCTGCACGGGCAGGGGTCGTTAGTCGTTCACGTGCTGGGGCTGGTGCAGCTCATCGTTGCCGTGCTGGTGTGGCGTCCTGGTCGCGGAGCCGGCTGGCCCGCGCTGGCCAGCCTGGCGATCCTGCTGCTCGGGTTCGTCCAGTCGATGCTGGGCGGCTCCGGGGCGGTGACGACGCACGTGCCGCTCGCGATGGGGCTCTTCGGGCTCAGCGTGTGGCTCGTGGTCTGGTCCTGGCGCCGCTGACCCGCCCACCGGTCGCGTCCACGTGGTGCCGTCCACGTGGTGCGGCCGACCGGATCCACCCGCCCGGTTCCCGCGCGCGGCCGGGGCACCTGGTGCGAGCCATCCGGTCCCATCGGCCAGGTCCCAGCACGCGGGCCGTGCGTCCGGCCCGGGTGCTGAGACCCTGCGGCGTTTTCGCGCGTCCGGGATCCAGGGACTCGGAGCACCCGGGTCATGCTCCCATCGGCGGTGACGGGACCGTGCGATGGTTCCGTGCCGCCCGGGACCAGGCACCTTGGAGCACCGGACCGGGGGAATCGGGTCTGGGCGGCCCGGGTCAGGAGGGGTGGCGGGCCAGGTGGTCGGCGTGGCGGATGGGCTCCGGGAGGCGGAAGCGGGCGGTGAGGCGGAGAACCTGGTCGGTGGCCGTGTCCAGGGAGATGCGGTGGCCCTGGGAGACGTACACCGGTTTGACCCCTCGTTGCGTGCGCAGAGCCCGCCCGACCGTGGCGCCCTCGTGCACGATCGGTGTCCACGCCCCGCGCTCCGGCCCGGGGGGCTCGTGCGTGCCGATGAACGGCGTCTTGCCCACCCCCAGCGCCGGCAGCGCGGTGAGCACCCCCAGGTGGCAGGCCAGCCCGAACCCGCGCGGATGGGCCAGCCCGTACCCGTCGCAGACCAGCAGGTCAGGGGTCACGGTGAGCCGTTGGAGGGCGTCGATCAACGCGGGCAGCTCGCGGAAGGCGAACAATCCCGGCACGTACGGGAACGCCACCCGCCCCTCGGCGACCACATGCTCCACCGGCGCGAGCGTGCTCCCGTCGAGGACGACCACGGCCGCCGTCACCGCGTCGTCGCCGTGGTAATGCACGTCCAGGCCCGCCACCAGCGCGAATCCGGTGGGGCCGGTCAGCTCGACGTGCCCCCGCAGGCGGTCCTGGATGGACTCCGCCTCCGCGACGCTGGAGGGCCATGGATGAAGTCGTCGTACCTGCATCCCGATCAAGGTACGCGGTCGCGGCAGAAGATCGTTGAGTAGGGTCGGTCGTCATGAGCGAAGTTCCGGTGGACGTGCCGGTGATCGTCGGTCCGGGGGTCGTCGCGGACGCGGCGCTGCTGGCGCAGATCGCCGGCCGTGAATGCGCCGCCCTGGGCGTGCGAGGCACCCTCGTCCACGCCCGCGACGCTTCTCATCTGCTGTCGCTCGTAAGGGACGGGGCGGTCGTGCTCCCCGGGCCCGAGGCCGAGGTGCGCGCCCTGATCGGACGGCCGCTCGGGGCCGTGGTCTGGGTCGACGCGCACCGGGCCGACGGTGTCGAGCCGGGGGAGGGCGCGTCCCACCTGCACGGGCGCGGGCTCAGCGGCCTGAGCTGGGGCATCCGGCACGCCCTCCATCGGGTACGCCACACGCCCCTGAGGATCCCTTACGGGCCGTCCCGCGATCAATGGGGTGATCTGTACGTGCCGGAGGGCGTGCCCAGGCCGCCGGTCGTGGCGCTGGTTCACGGCGGATACTGGCGCTCGATCTGGGCCGCGGACCTCATGGAGGCACTCTGCGCCGACCTGGCCGGGCGCGGGTTCGCGGTGTGGAACCTCGAATACCGCCGTCCCGACACGCACGGCTGGCACGCCACCATCGCCGACGTCGCCACCGGCCTGGCCACGCTCCACACCCCTCGCCCCCGCCCCTCGGGGAACACCGCCCGCGACGCCCACGGTCACGGGAACCCCGCCCACGACGACAACCCAGCCCGCGAGAGCGGCCCCGGCCATGACCGTGACGATCGTGCTGGGCGTGATCGTGGGGATGCCCTCGGCCCGAATCCCGGTCCGAATCCAGGCTCCGATCCCGGCTCGAACCCCGGGCTGGACCTCGGGATCGATCTGGACCTCGATCGCATGGCAGTGGCCGGGCACTCGGCCGGCGCCCAGCTGGCGCTGCGGGCGGTGGCCGACGGGGCGCGGGCCGCGCTGGCAGTGTCGCTCGCGGGCGTGCTCGACCTGGTCGAGGGCGACCGGCGGTGGCTCAGCTCCGGTGCCGTCGCCGCCGCCATGGGCGGCCCCTCCGCCGCTCCCGGAGAACGGCCGTCCGGAGACGCCGACGTGTACGGAGCCGGGTCGCCACTGCTCAGGGTGCCGATCGGTGTGCCCCAGCTCATCGTCCAGGGTGCCGCCGACGACCTGGACCTGATCGACTTCGGCCGCCGCTACGCCCAGGCCGCCCGACGGGCCGGCGACGACGTGACGTACCTGGAACCGCCCGGCGGCCACTTCGACGTGATCACTCCCACCACCTCGATCTGGCAGGCAGCGGCGGAGGCCATCACGGCGGCGCTCGCCTGAGAGCGGCGTCCTGGCATCGGCCGCGCCTCGCCGTGCGCAACGGAACGGCCCGTCGGCCGCGTGCCCTGACCCGCCGGGGTCACCGCGTCGTCGTGTACGGTCGGCGCCCCGAACCCCGTGACCCGCCCGCAAGGGACGAACCGGACACCGCCTAGCATGTCCAGGTGATCGTCGGAGAGGTGCTCGGGCTGCTCGGCGTCGGTGTGGTGGCCGGCGTGGTGAGCACGGTCGTGAGCCTCGCGTCGATCGTCTCCTATCCGGCGCTGCTGGCGTTCGGCCTGCCCCCGCTGACCGCGAACGTCACCAACACCGTCGCCCTGGTCTTCACCGGCATCGGCGCCGCGGCGGGCTCGCGGCCCGAGCTGGCCGGTGAGGGCGGCCGGATGCTCCGGCTCGGCCCGGTGGCCGCGATCGGCGGCGCGACGGGCGCGTTCCTGCTGCTGGTGACCCCGGCCGAGACGTTCGAGCTGATCGCGCCGTGGCTGATCGCGATGGCCTCGCTGCTGCTGGCCCGCCCGCCGTCCGGCCGGGCGCGCGGCGAGCACGGGCTGGCGGCGCGGGTGGGGTTGTTCGCCGTGACGATCTATGTCGGCTATTTCGGCGCGGCCGGCGGCCTGCTGGTGTTCGCCGTGCTGGCCGCCACGTTCGCCCAGCCCGCAGCCAAGCTCAACGCGATGAAGAACGTGTTGTCCGGGCTGGCGAACGCGGTGGCGGCGCTCGGGTTCGCGCTGTTCGGCCCCGTGGACTGGGGCGCGGCGGTGCCGCTGGCGGCCGGGTTCCTGCTCGGCGGATGGACCGGTCCCAAGATCGCCCGCAGGATGCCGGGCTCCGGGCTGCGTTACCTGGCGGCGGCCTGCGGGCTGGCCGTGGCGATCAAGCTGGGCTGGGATACGTACGTGACCTGACCGGGGCGCCCGCCCGTTCCTTCGCGAGCGCGGCGAACCTGCCGGTCACCCGGCGCCAGATCGGCGTGGACACCGGCTCGTCCGCCACCGCCCGCGCGTAGATCTCGTCGGGGTCGAACCCCTCGGCCCGCCATTCCCGGATGCGCGCGGGCGTCACCTCCGGATGGAACTGCACGCCCCACGCCCGCTCGCCCACCCGGAACGCCTGATACGGGCACGCCGCCGTCTCGGCCAGGTGCACGGCCCCCTCGGGCAGCTCGGTGACGGCGTCCTTGTGGTGCTCGACGGCAGGAACCACCGGGGGCAGGTCGTGGAAGAGCGGGTCGGTGGCGGCCTCCGGCCGGATCGTGACCGGGACGCTGCCGTTCTCGGGCGCCCCGGTGTCGCCGGTCACCACGCCTCCCGCCACCTCGGCGATGAGCTGGCCGCCCAGGCAGATCCCGAAGAACGGCACGCCGTCCGCCAGCGCCTGGGCCGCCAGCCGCCGGGTGCCCGCCAGCCACGGCGCCCTGTCGTCCTCGCTGGGCAGGTAGCCCCCGCCCAGCACGATCATGGCGTCGTGCTCCAGGCGGCCGGGCAGGGGAGCGCCGTCGTGGGCGAGGACGACGTCGAGCTTCAGCCCGGCGTCCTCAAGCCACCCGCCCACGCGGCCGGGGCCGCCGCTGCGGCTGTTCTGGACGATCAGGACATCACCCATCGTGGGCCTCCGCTGGGGTTCGCGAACATGGGGCGGAACGGGCCGGGCACCGGTGCGCGCCGGCGGGACACGACCTGGCCGGACACGGACGACCTGGCACGACACGGACGACACGGACGGTCACGGACGACACGGACGACACGGACGGTCACGGGCGGACGCGGCGGGGATACCGGGGTCACGGCAGGTTCGCGGCCCTGGCGGTGTGGCGGAGCAGGAGGGCGGTCGTCACCGGCCCCACGCCGCCGGGCACCGGGGTGAGCGCGCCCGCCACGCCCGCGACCTCGTCGGAGGCGACGTCGCCGGTCAGCCCGCCGCCCTCGGTGGGGTTGGTGCCGACGTCGATCACCACCGCGCCGGGCGCGACGTGCGCGGCGCCGATCAACCCGGCCCGGCCCGCCGCGGCGATCAGCACGTCGGCCGTGGAGGTGACGGAGGCCAGGTCGCGGGTGCGCGAGTGGCAGACGGTGACGGTGGCGTTCCGGTCGAGCAGCAGGTGCGCCAGCGGCTTGCCCACCACGGTCGACCGGCCGACCACCACGGTACGCCGACCCTCCAGCTCCACCTCGTAGTGGTCGAGCAGCGCCATCACGGCGGCGGCCGTGGCGGGCGGGAACGCGGGCAGCCCCGCCGCCAGCCGGCCGAGCGAGAGCGGGTTGGCGCCGTCGACGTCCTTGCGCGGGTCGATCGCGCCGGCCGGCTCCTGCGCCGATGAGCCCTCGGGCAGGGGCGTCTGCAGCATCACGGCATGCACGTTGGCGTCGGCGCTGAGCCGGGCCAGCGTCTCGCCGATCTGGTCGAGAGTCGCACCGGGGCCCAGGTCGACCAGGTCGCAGGCGATGCCCACGCCGGCCGCCGCCTTGGCGATCGAGCGGACGTACCACAGGCTCGCCTCGTCCGCCGTGGCCACCACCACGGCCAGGCGCGGTTGCGGGCCGGCGGCCGCCTCGGTCTGCGTCTGGGCGCGGATGGCGGCGGCCAGTTCCTTGCCCGGCAGCGTCTTCACGGGTTGATCTCCTCGCGTACGGAGGCGGTCACCGCGTCGGCTCTCGCCATGGCCGCGTCGACGCCGGACAGGCGGCCGGTCAGCTCCCGGCGTGCCCGCTCGTCCTCGATGCCGCCCAGGTTGACCTCGACGTTCACCCTGGCGGTGGAGAGCGCGGCGCGCGCGGCGTCCGCGGCGGCGGCCACGTCGGTGACGAGGTTGCGGTTGGCGATGGGCAGCAGCAGCTCGCACAGCCCGACGGCGCGCGTGGCCGTCTCGGCCACGCGGGCGGGCGGCTCGGCGGCGGCGGCCAGCGCCCTGGCGATGGCGGCGCTGCGCTCCTCTCCCTTGGGCAGGCGGTAGGCGTCGGTGACCGCGGTGAAGGCTGCGGCGTCCTCTTCGGCCAGCTTCAGCGCCTGTCCTCGCAGGGTGTCGGTCTCGGCGATCGCGCCGGCGACGGTGGCGGCGTGGTCGGCGTACTTCTCGCCGGTGGTGTAGCGGGCCACCATGCCGAGCAGCGCGGCGGCCTGCGCCGCGTGCAGGGCCGCGGTCGCGCCGCCTCCGGGCGCGGGCACCCTGTCGGCCAGCTCGGCCAGGAAGTCGACGATCTTAGAGTCGCGCATGCCGGCATTCTGCCAGGCCCGGCCTGGCTCACTCGCGGAACATCGGCCGCGTGGCGTCCTCGGGGCCGCTCTGCGACGGGTATGCGGGTCCGCCCTGCGGCGGGTACGGCGCCTGGGCGGGGCCGTACGCGTGACCGTGTTCGTGACCGTGTTCGGGGCCGTACTCGAGGTGGTGGTCGGGAGGCGGCCGGCGGTGGGTGGCCCGCCACCTCGACGGGAACATGGAGACGACCAGCACCGTGATGCCGAGGAAGAGCAGCAGGCACGAGTGGGCCAGGGTCTGGTAGCCGATCCCGACGACGCCGGGCAGCCACCCTGTCGGCAGGAGCCGCTGTTGGGTGACCATCTCCAGGACGGGCAGTACGCCCAGCGCGGTGAACATGAGGCCGCCGAGCAGCGACGCCACCGGCGACAGGCGGGAGCCGACCAGGAAGGCGAGCGCGATCGCCGACACGGCGATGACGGCCAGCCCGAGCCAGGAGAGCTCGTACGCGACCCTCGACCGCGTCGTGAACTCGCCGACTCCGAACGACAGTCCGGCGAGGATCAGCGGAGGCAGGAGCAGCCCGGCGACCACTCCGAGAGCATGACGGGCACCGTTTGACATGTTAAAACCCCGTTTGTTCGGCTCTGTCCCAAGCTACCGTGCGAGATCCGTCCGCGTGAGGGGCCCGTAGTCCTCCTTGGCCGTCCCTGCGAAATCGCTGTGAAGGACGCCTGCGGCCGTTGCCCGCCTTCGCGCGCGCGGGCATCGTGGGCCGCATGAGATCCGCGATCCTGAAGACCGCACTCGGCGCCCTGGCCGTCCTCCTCGTGGGCGGCGTCCCCGCGCAGGCCACGGGCAAGCCCAGCACGTTCGGCCTGCCTGAGGGGTTCCAGCCCGAGGGCATCGCCATCGGGCCGGGCCCGTACGCCTACTTCGGCTCCCGCGCGACCGGTGACATCTACCGGGCCGACCTGCGTACCGGGAAGGGGTCCGTCGTCAGCAAGGGGCCGGGCACGCCGTCGCTCGGTCTCAAGACGGACGGGCGGCGGCTGTTCGTGGCCGGTGGGACGGGCGGCGACGCCCGGGTGATCGACCTGCGCACGGGCAAGGTGATCAAGTCGTACACGCTGGCCACCGGCGAGTCGTTCGTCAACGACGTCATCCTCACCCGCGGCGCCGCCTACTTCACCGACTCCACCAACCCGGTGCTCTACAAGCTGGACCTCGGGCGCGGCGGCGCGCTCCCCGCCAAGGCGGTCAAGATCCCGCTCAAGGGCGACATCGAGTACGGCACCGGCATCAACGCCAACGGCATCGCCCCCAGCCCCGACCACAGGTCACTGCTGATCGTCCAGTCGAACACCGGCAAACTGTTCGAGGCCGACGCGTCCTCCGGCGTCACCACAGAGGTGGACCTGGGCGGTGAGGAACTCACCAACGGCGACGGCCTGCTCCTGTCAGGCCGCACCTTGTACGCCGTGCTGAACCGGGCCAACACGGTCGCCGCCATCAAGCTGGCCCGCGACGCCTCGTCCGGCAAGCTCGTCAAGCGGCTGACCGACCCCCGCTTCGACGTGCCCACGACGGTCGCCGCCTACGGCCACCGGCTCTACCTGCCCAACGCCCGCTTCACCACGACGCCGACCCCGGAGACCCCCTACACGGTGGTCGCCGTCAAACGCTGAGAGGGGCCGCGGGGGGCGTGGCCGGTCCGCGCTCCCGCGGTCGTCAGCGGACCTCGCCGTTCGCCGGGCGCAGGGCCGCGAGCTGCTGCTCGAACGGGACGACCTCCTCGGCGTCGTCCCGCCGGGGCGCGCGGTGCTCCAGGAGCCCGGCCAGCTCGCCCGCCGCGCGGGCGACGCGCTCGCCGAGGCCGTCGGTGAAGGCGTCGCCACCGCCGCCCCAGTCCTCCGACGCCGCGTAGACGGCCGTCGGGACGACGATCGCGCGCAGGTAGGTGAACAGCGGCCGCAGCGCGTGCTCCAGCGCCAGCGAGTGGCGGGCGGTGCCGCCGGTGGCCGCGATGAGCACGGGCTTGCCCTCCAGCGCGGTGTTGTCGATCACGTCGAAGAAGCTCTTGAACAGGCCGCTGTACGAGCCGCTGAAGATCGGCGTGACCGCGATGAGCCCGTCGGCCTCCGTCACCTCCTCGATCGCCGCCCGCAGCCTGGCGTTGGGGAAGCCGGCCACGAAGGCGCCGGCGACGTCCACGGCCAGCTCGCGCAGCTCGATCACGCGTACGTCCACCGGCTCCTCCCGCTCCTCCAGCCGCCGGCGCGCCGCCTTGGCGAGGCGGTCGGCGAGCAGGCGGGTGGAGGAGGGCTGCGTCAGGCCGGCCGTGACGATGGCGAGCTTCATGTGCGTCAGTCCTTCCAGGTGTCCTGCGGTCAGGGGGCGGTGCCGGGGTCAGGCGGTGACGGGTGCGCCGGAGTCCCTCGCCGCGAGCAGGGAGGCGTGGGTCGGGGCGTCGGGCACCTCGGCGGGGCGGCCCTTGGCGAACTCCTCGCGCAGCACCGGCACGACCTCCTCGCCGAGGAGGTCCATCTGCTCCAGCACCGTCTTCAGCGGCAGACCCGCGTGGTCCATGAGGAACAGCTGCCGCTGGTAGTCGCCGAAGTGCTCCCTGAACTCCAGCGTCCTGTCGATGACCTGCTGCGGGCTGCCCACCGTGAGCGGCGTCTCCGCGGTGAACTCCTCCAGCGACGGCCCGTGGCCGTACACGGGGGCGTTGTCGAAGTACGGGCGGAACTCCCGCACCGCGTCCTGCGAGTTCCTCCGCATGAACACCTGGCCGCCCAGTCCGACGATGGCCTGCTCGGGCGTGCCGTGACCGTAGTGGGCGTAGCGCTGCCGGTAGAGGTTGATCAGGCGTATGAAGTGCTCCTTCGGCCAGAAGATGTTGTTGGCGAAGAAGCCGTCGCCGTAGTAGGCGGCCTGCTCGGCGATCTCGGGGGTGCGGATCGAGCCGTGCCACACGAACGGCGGCACTCCGTCGAGCGGGCGCGGCGTCGAAGTGAAGCCCTGCAGCGGCGTGCGGAAGCGGCCCTCCCAGTCGACGACGTCCTCGCGCCACAGCCGGTGCAGCAGCGCGTAGTTCTCGATGGCCAGCGGGATGCCCTGCCGGATGTCCTGGCCGAACCACGGGTAGACCGGCCCGGTGTTGCCCCGGCCCATCATGAGGTCCACCCGGCCGTCCGCCAGGTGCTGCAGCATGGCGTAGTCCTCGGCGATCTTCACCGGGTCGTTGGTGGTGATCAGCGTGGTGGCGGTGGACAGCGTCAGGCGCTCGGTCCTGGCCGCGATGTAGCCGAGCATGGTGGTCGGCGAGGACGGCACGAAGGGCGGGTTGTGGTGCTCACCCGTCGCGAACACGTCGAGACCGACCTCCTCGGCCTTGAGCGCGATCGCCACCATCGCCTTGATGCGCTCGTGCTCGGTCGGCGTCCGGCCCGTGGTGGGGTCGGTGGTCACGTCGCCCACGCTGAAGATCCCGAACTGCACTTTAGTCACCGTCCATGACTGTTGAAACTTTGACGATAGAGGGAGCGCCGAAGCCCGTCCCGATATTCCATCATCGGTCATCTTCCGCGAGGAGCCCTGGGCGGATCACGCCGGCCGCGGACAAGACCCTCCGCAGGACGGGATGGAGCGGCCGGACGACGATCCGGCCACCCTGGCGAAGGGCGGCGCCTCGGAGCTACGGTTCAAGCCGGCGTCCGGTGGCCGGTCACCGCTCCGGGCGGATCTCGGTGAACAACCGGAGCGTGGCCGGCCGCAGCCGGCGCCAGGCGGACGGCGGCCAGCGCAGGGCGAGCGGCAACCGCGTCGTCAGCACGATCTTCAGGTAGGGGCGGCCGTAGCGGCCTCCGGGCACCTCCACGCACCGGCCCGACACGGGAGCGAAGGCGAGCCGCCGCCCGAGTCGCAGGGAACCCTGCCCGGTGATCTCCCGCGGGGACCCGCCCGAGCCGAGCTCCACCGCCTCCCACACCAGCTCGTCCCGGTGCCGCGCCGGCAGCGGGAAGCTCAGCGCGAAACCCGCCAGCGACCCCGCCGGACGCAGGTAGAATGAGCCGTGGAAGGCTGGCAGCGCGTGCAGGAGCCGCGTGCCCGCCGACACCAGCCCCTCGCTGGCGTCGACGGCGATCCGCCAGGCCGCGGGATCGGCGTGGGAAGCGTCCGGGGTGGATGGCAAGGGGATTCACCTCGCGTGCGGGACGGGAGCGACGGCGCTCGGTTCGACCTTCGGTTAACCAACAAGACGAATGACGCCGCGACGATGTGACACGTCCGAGCTCAGCGGGCGATGCGCCAGCTCTGCTCCTCCACCAGCTCCACGCTGCGCCAGCCGCCGGGCGTGCGGCGCATGCGGTGGTGGTACCAGCCGCCGCCGTGCAGGAAACCCCCTGCCGCCGCCTGAGAGCCCGCCGCCACGAGGTCCTTCGTGGGGGCGAGGGTGTCGGTGAAGGGCGCGCTCACGCGGGCCTCGCCGTCACGGACGTCGATGCTCGGGGCGCCGATCAGGTGCAGCCTGCCGGGCCAGTGCGCCAGCACGCCGGCCAGCCAGGCCGTGACCTCGTCGCGGGTGCCCCTGATGCCGCCCGCCGAGGTGTAGTCGATCACGGCGTCGGGGGTGAACACCTCGTCGAGCAGGTGCCATTGCCCGGAGTCGAGCGCGTGGGAGTAGCGGGCCAGCAGGCCGGTGATCTCGAGGTGGTCGGCGATCTCCTGCGTGTCCATGAGGTGATCGTCGCGCCGGACGAGTCCGATGGCCAGCGTCATGGAAAAACCCCAGGTCTCGGACCTGGGGTTGATCTGCTGGTGGACGATACTGGGATTGAACCAGTGACCTCTTCCGTGTCAGGGAAGCGCTCTCCCGCTGAGCTAATCGTCCTTGCGTTGTGAGGTGGCGACGGGATTTGAACCCGTGTCGACGGCTTTGCAGGCCGCTGCCTCGCCTCTCGGCCACGCCACCGAGCCCAAACTCCGAGCGGAAGACGGGATTCGAACCCGCGACCCTCACCTTGGCAAGGTGATGCTCTACCACTGAGCCACTTCCGCGTACACCCCGCTCGCGCCGGGCGACGAGAGAACTCTAGCGAATCCCGGCCGAGTCCCCAAACTGAGCAGGCCCGCCCAGGTCAGGTGTGGCCGCCGTTGACGGTGAGGCATTGCCCGGTGACGAAGGCGGCGCCGTCGGAGGCGAGGTAGGACACCGCCGCCGCCACGTCGCCGGGCGTGCCCAACCGGCCCAGCGGCACCTCGGCGCGATAGCCGCTCGCGTCGAGTCCCGCGTGCCGCTCGACCGGGATCCAGCCGGGGGCGACGATGTTGACCGTGACGCCGTACGGGCCGAGCTCGCGGGCCCACGCCAGGGTCATTGCGTGCTGGGCGCCCTTGGCGGCGATGTAGGCGGACATGCCGGGCAGCTTGCGGTCGACGATGTCGGAGCCGATCTGGATGACGCGGCCGCCCCCGCGTTCCTTCATCCCGGGGAGCACCGCCCGCACGAGCAGCGTGGGGCTCTTGACGAAGAACGTCAGCTGGTCGAGCTGCGACTGCCAGGTGAGGTCCTCGACGGCGACGGAGGGCTGCGGGCCGGTCGCGTTGGCCACCAGCACGTCCACCGGGCCCAGCCGTTCGGTGACGGCGGCCACCAGGCCCGTGACGGCGGCCTCGTCGGTGACGTCGGCGGCGAACGCCTCGGCGGTGCCGCCCGCCTCCTGGACGGCGGAGACGACCTGCCGGGCGCCGGCGCCGTGGGAGTGGTAGTTGACGGCGACGGCCAGGCCGTCGGCAGCGAGCCTGCGTGCGATGACGGCTCCGAGGCCGCGCGACGCGCCGGTGACGAGGGCGACTGATGCCATGGGCCCGACTCTAGCGGCCTGGCCCTCTATCGCCTGAGCTGAAGGCCTCCGGGATGCGGCCCTTCGATCTCCAGGCGGTACTCCAGGCCGGAGATGGCCCGGTTGTCGTCGACGACCTCCTCCGACGGCGGTTTCTCGCCGCCCATGATCGCCTCCTGCATCTTCGAGAACCGCTCGTGGGCCTCCCGTACGTAGCCGGTGCCCAGGGTGGTGTGGTCGATCTGGGTGGCGAGGAGATCGCGCACGTAGCCCTTGTTCGGCTCGAACGTCACCGGCGGCGGCAGCGCGGGCGCGAGCACCTGGTCGGGGTCGCGGCCGTCGTGCCGCTTGAACAGCTCGGCCGCCAGCCGCAGGTGTTCCAGCTCCATGTTGAGGTGCAGCTCCCAGATGTTCTTCACCTTGGGGTCGGACTCGGTCTCCATGAACGAGTGATACAGGTAGCACTCGTTGTACTCGTGGTTGAGCAGCATCTCCCACCAGCTCTCGCCGGGGTCGACCAGCGACTCGTAGTGGGTGACGTGTTCCTCCTCGATGAGGCCGATCTCCTGGTAGAGCCGCCGGGCGATGGGCTCCATGTACATGGGGCCGACGTTCATGTAGAAGTTCATGGTCTGCTGCTCGGCCGACATGATGGTCAGCGCGTGCAGTCTCGACAGCGGCTCGGTCCTGCGCCGGTCGTAGGGCTCGCGTACGTTGTCGGCGGGGTCGCGGTGGTGCAGGCAGGTCGGCCGGCCGGGCATGACCTCGGTGAGCTGGTCGACGATCTTCTCGGCCTTGCGGTGCTCGATCATCTCGTAGAGGTTGGCGTAGCGGTAGAGATGGTCGAAGTCCTCCAGCACGCCGAACTCGTAGGCCTGCTTCAGATACGCGTCCGGCTCCATCCGGGCCACCCAGGCGGTCAGGTCGACGGCGACCTGCTCGTACGCGATCGTCGTCTCCAGCACCGACGCCGATCCCGGCAGCAGCCAGTTGACCGCCTTCTGCTGCTGCGCCTCGATATAACGCACACGAGCGAGCTGCCGCCTGATCTCCTGATCCCGGCAGTGCCGGGCCAGATGATGGCTGAACATCATCGCCTCCACCTCGATGCCGTTCATCGTGATGATCCGGCACCGCGTGTACGGATCGCAGCGGTCGGCGTCGATGGGCGTGACGTCCAGCTCGCGCCAGTCACGCACCTGCTCGTCCAGCGGGACGCCCCGCTCCTGCAGTGGGTCGAAGGCCATGCCGCAGCGCGTACCCGTGGCCTGACCTGGCAACCTCCGCGTTCGGTCCCCGAACCGCCCGCGTTCGGTAAGGGCGCGCGTGCCCGCCGGGCAGCCGGGGTAGGGCGCACTCGTGGGTGAACACGATGTCATCGATCTCCTGATGGCCCAGCACGGCCGCATCAGAGACCTGTTCGACGAGGTGGAGAAGGCGCCTCCGGACAAGGTCGAGGATGCGTTCGACCGGCTGACGCGCATGTTGTGCGTGCACGAGACCGCGGAGGAGGAGATCGTGCACCCTTACGCGCGCAGGAAGCTCGACAACGGCCAGGGCGTGGTGGCCGACCGGCTGCAGGAAGAGAACCGCGCCAAGCGGCTCCTCGTCGAGCTGCACGACGACGGGGTGGACCACCCGAGATTCTGGGACCGGCTGGCTGAGCTGCGCACGGCGGTGACCGCGCACGCGCGCAGCGAGGAGCGGTACGAGTTCGTCAAGCTGCGGGCGCACACCTCCATGGCCGAGCGGCGGGCCATGGCGGCGGCGGTACGGGCGGCGGAGGCCCTGGCGCCCGTGCGCCCGCACCCCGGCACGGAGTCCGTCGCCAGGAACGTGCTGATGGGGACGCCCCTGGCGTTGATGGACCGGGCCCGGGACATGATCGGCAAGGCCCTCGGCAGGCGTTGACGGCACCTTTCGACGCTGGGCGAAATGTCGTCGTACTAGCGTCGCAGGCATGGAGCACATCGCACGTGATGCCGACGTCGCGCCCGTCGCCTCGCTCATCGCGGATCCGAGCAGGGCCGCCATGCTCACGGCGCTGCTCGGCGGGCGCGCGCTGGCGGCGGGGGAGCTGGCCAGGATCTCCGGAGTGAGCGCCGCCACCGCGAGCGCCCACCTGGCAAGGCTGCTCGACGGCGGGCTCGTGGACGTCGTGCGCCAGGGCCGCCACCGCTACTACCGGCTGGCCGGTCACGAGGTGGCCGAGGTGCTGGAGACGCTGGCCAGGATCAGCGGGCGCCCGCCCGTGCGCTCGCTGCGCCAGTCCCGGCAGGCCCGCCTGCTGGAGGAGGCCCGCACCTGCTACGACCACCTGGCAGGGCGGGCGGGCGTGGCCCTGCTGGACGGGCTGAGGGAAGGCGGCTACTACGCCGCGCACGACCTCACGGACGCGGGGGAGCGGCTGCTGTCGGGTCTCGGCGTGGACGTGGCCGGCGCGCGCGGATCCAGGAGGCGTTTCGCCCCTGAATGCCTCGACTGGACCGAGCGCAGGGCACATCTGGGCGGCGCGCTCGGGGCGGCGATCACGGGAGTGCTGCTGGAGCGCGGCTGGTTCCGCCGGGGCGCCGTGCCCCGAGCCGTCGTCCTCACCGACGAGGGCAGGGAGGGGCTGTCGGCTCTGTTCACTGGTAAGGAGCTAACATCGGGTACGCCGGTTACCTAGCAGCGAGAGGGAGATCATGCGCGACAACAGAGTCGTGAACGTCGGCCCTGAGCCCTTCACTTTCGACGACGTCATCCAGGTGGCCCGCCACGGCGCCCCGGTGCGCCTCACCGACGACGCGGTCGCCGCCATGGCCGCCGCCCGCCAGCGGGTCGACGAGCTGGCCGAGAGCCCGACGCCGGCGTACGGCATCTCGACGGGCTTCGGGGCGCTGGCCACGCGGCACATCGACCCGGCGCTGCGCGCCCAGCTCCAGCGCTCCCTGGTGCGCTCGCACGCGGCCGGCAGCGGGCCCGAGGTCGAGACCGAGGTCGTGCGCGCGCTCATGTTGCTGCGCCTGCACACGCTGGCCACCGGCCACACCGGCATCAGACCGGTCACGGCGAAGACCCTGGCCGCGCTCATCAGCGCGGGCATCACGCCGGTCGTGCACGAATACGGCAGCCTCGGCTGCTCCGGTGACCTGGCGCCGCTGGCGCACGTCGCGCTCACGCTGATGGGCGAGGGCGTCGTACGCGACTCCTCCGGCGCGCAACTGCCGGCCGCCGAGGCGCTCAAGCAGGCCAGGATCGACCCCGTCGAGCTGGTCGCCAAGGAGGGCCTGGCGCTCATCAACGGCACCGACGGCATGCTGGGCATGCTGATCCTGGCCATCGACGACCTCACCAGGCTGGTCAGGACCGCCGACGTGAGCGCCGCGATGAGCGTGGAGGCGCTACTGGGCACCGACCGGGTGTTCGCGCCCGAGCTGCAGGCGCTGCGGCCGCACCCGGGCCAGGCCCTGTCCGCCGCCAATATGACGAAAATTCTCCATAACTCCGGCATCATGGCGAGCCATCGCGACCCGGAGGCCTGCACCCGCGTCCAGGACGCCTACTCCCTGCGCTGCGCACCCCAGGTCGCCGGCGCCGCCCGCGACACCATCGCGCACGCCGCCACCGTTGCCGGATGGGAGCTGGCCAGCGCCGTCGACAACCCCGCCGTGCTGGCCGACGGCCGCGTCGAGTCCAACGGCAACTTCCACGGCGCCCCGATCGCGTACGTGCTGGACTTCCTGGCCGTCGTGGCCGCCGACCTGGCCTCGATGTCCGAACGGCGTACCGACCGGTTCCTCGACGTGGCCCGCAACCACGGGCTGCCTGCGTTCCTGGCCCACGACCCCGGCGTCGACTCCGGCCACATGATCGCCCAGTACACCCAGGCCGCCATCGTCTCCGAGCTCAAGCGGCTGGCCGTGCCGGCCAGCGTCGACTCCATCCCCAGCTCGGCCATGCAGGAGGACCACGTCTCCATGGGCTGGTCGGCCGCGCGCAAGCTGCGCAGGTCCGTGGACGGGCTGACCCGCGTGCTGGCCGTCGAGGTGCTCACCGCCGCCCGCGCCCTCGACCTGCGGGCCCCGCTGGAGCCCGCGCCCGCGACGGCGGCCGTGCTCGGCGCGCTGCGCGAGACCGTCCCCGCCCCCGGACCCGACCGGTTCCTCGCGCCGGAGATCGATTCCGCCGTGCGCCTGGTCGCCGACGGCGGCGTGGTGGCCGCCGCCGAGTCGGCGACCGGCCCCCTAGCGTGACGGCAGGGCGACGATCAGGTCCACCTCCAGCAGCAGCCCCGGCATGAACAACTTCGACACCTCGACGGTCGTGCTGGCCGGAGGCGTGCCGGTGATGTACTTCCTGCGCACCTGCCCGTACGCGACGCGGTCGTCCATGTCCGTCAGGTACGTCCTGATGAACGCGACGTCGTCGAACGTCGCTCCCTGATCGGCGAGGATGCGGGCCACGACCTGGAACACGTGCTCGGCCTGGGCCGTCATGGAGCCCTCGCCGACGATGTTCCCTCGCTCGTCGAACGCGGCCTGGCCGGAGACGTAGAGCGTGTCGCCGGCGCGGACGGCGTGCGAGTACATGCCGTTCGTGGCCGGGATGGCCGGCAGGTTGAGCGGCACGGCCCGCCGCGCGGGGCCGCCGGATCCGGCCGCGGGGCCCGCGACGTGCTCCACGACGGTGGTCACGTCCCGCTCGCCGAGGCCTGCGGCCCGCGCCTCCTGCAGCCGCGTCCTGGCGGCCGCGCTCATCGAGGCGCCCTCCCACGCGGCCAGCTCCAGGTCCTTGGTGGCGTGGGTCAGGGAGTAACGGGTTTGCGCCGACGGAGCCCTCAGCCGCTCGGCCGCCATGCCCAGCGGGGTGTCCGCCAGCACGCCGACGAGTGTGTCGCGGTCCACGCCGTGCGCCCCGGCGTACGCGAACGTCTCCGCCAGCAGCACCTGGACGGGCACGAGCGCGCTCATGACGGCGATCTTCATGGCCGCGCCCGCCCCCAGCGGCCCGAGCTCCCTGACCGGCCCGAACACCGACAGCACGTCGCGGCACCCGGACACGTCGCCGCCGGCCAGCACCGTGAGGGTTCCGGAGGCGGCGGGGCCCACGCTGCCCAGCACGGGCGCGTCCACCAGCCCCACCTCCGCCGGCAGCAGCGCGCGCAGCTCGCGCACCGCCTCCGGGCCGATCGTCGACATCTCCACCACGGTCGCGCCGGGGCGCAGCCCCGGCAGCGCCGCCGTCACCACCTCACGCACCGCGGCCGGGTCGCTCAGCATCGTGATGACCAGGCCGGCCCCGTCCACCGCCGCGGCGGCCGTGACACCGCTCCCGCGCCGCCACGTCCGCACCTCGTGCCCGGCCGCCACGAGCCGCCGGGCCATCGGCGCTCCCATGCGCCCCTGTCCGAGAAAAGCAATCATGCGCTCAGTGAACCCGGACACGAGGCATTCCACCACCGACTAGATTGCATATCAGCCATGCTTGACACGAATGCCTTTGACGCCGCCACGCTGCGGCTCTTCGACGAGGTCGCCAGGAGCGGCTCGTTCACCGCCGCCGCCGAGTTGTTCGGCTACACCCAGTCGGCGGTCTCCCGCCGTGTCGCCGCGCTGGAACGTGCCGCAGGAGGGCCGCTCTTCGAGCGCCTGGCCCGGGGCGTACGCCTGACGCCCGCGGGCGCGGCGCTGCACCGCCACGCCGTCGCCGTGCTCGACCGGCTCCAGCGGGCGGGCGAGGACCTGGCCGCCATCCACGCCGGGCGGGGCGGCGTCCTGCGGGTGGGCGCGTTCGCCACCGCCAACGTCGGCCTCGTGCCCGGCACGCTCAGGCGGTTCGCCGACCGTCACCCGGGCGTCGATCTGCGGCTGACAGAAGGGCTCAGCTCGCGGCTGGCCGACGGGCTGCGCGCCGGGACGCTGGATGTGGCCGTGATCAGCGACTACCCGTCCGGGCTGCCCGCCGGCGTGGCCAGGACGGTGCCGCTGCTGGACGACCGGCTGCTCGTCGCGCTGCCCGGAGACCACCGGCTGGCCGCCGAGCACGACGTCGACCTGCGCGACCTGGCCGGGGAGAGCTGGATCGAGGCGGCCCCGCGCGGGCAGCCCACCCTCCTGGTGACGGCGTGCGCGGCGGCCGGGTTCACGCCGCGCACCGGGCTGCGGGTGGCCGAGTGGTCGGGCAAGTTCGGCTTCGTCGCCGCCGGGCTGGGCGTGACGCTGGTGCCCGAGCTGGCCGCCGGGGGCGTGCCGCGCGACCTGGTGCTGCGGCCGCTGCGGGGCATGGCGCCCGCGCGCAAGGTGTACGCGGCCCTGCCCGACCCCCCGCTGCCCGCCGCGCTGGAGCTGGCCGGGATGCTGGGAGAATGGCAGATGTGCACGACGGATACGCCCACTTAGGAGGCGTGCTCGCGACGGAGTTGCGCGACGTGACCACAGACCTCGCCGCTCTCGACGGCGAGGGCTGGTGGGCCGTCGTCGTCGACTACGAGGGCAAGGTGACGTGCGCCCGGTTCGACCGGGTGCGCGAAGCGAGCCTGCCTGCGCCGGCCCGCCCCTGGGACGGGCCCCGCCCCGGCGGGTGGCGCAGCTCGCTCGACCGCGCCGCCTACGAGAGCGGCGTGCGGGCGATCCGCGCCTACATCGAGCAGGGCGAGGTCTACCAGGCCAATCTCTGCCGGATCCTGTCGGCGCCCGCCCCGCCCGGCGCCGACCCGCTCGCGCTGGCCGCCCGCCTGGCGGCCGGCAACCCGGCGCCGTACGCCGCGGTGATCCAGGTGCCCGGGCTGAGCGTGGTGTCGGCCTCGCCCGAGCTCTACCTGTCGCGCGACGGCGACGTCGTGGAGTCCCGGCCCATCAAGGGCACCGGCGTCACCGCGGCCGACCTGCTGGAGAAGGACTACGCCGAGAACGTCATGATCGTCGACCTCGTCCGCAACGACCTCGGCAGGGTTGCCGACGTCGGATCCGTCGAGGTGCCCGCGCTGTGCGCGATCGAGGAGCACCCCGGCCTCGTCCACCTCGTCTCCACCGTCAGGGCCAGCCTGGCCCCGGGCGCGGGCTGGCCCGAGCTGTTCGCCGCGACGTTCCCGCCCGGGTCCGTCACGGGCGCGCCGAAGTCGTCGGCGGTCCGCATCATCAATGAGCTCGAACCAGCACCCCGGGGGCCGTACTGTGGGGCCGTGGGCTGGGTCGATGCCGACCGGCGCACGGCGGCGCTGGCCGTGGGCATCAGGACGTTCTGGCTCTCGGGCGGCGAGATCCGGTTCGGCACGGGCGCGGGCATCACCTGGGGCAGCGACCCCGGGCGCGAATGGCACGAGACCGAGCTCAAGGCAGCCAGGCTCATCGCACTGGCATCCACAGGAGGAGACTGAAGTGAACATCCCTGTCTGGGTCAACGGGGAGCTGATCGACCCCGCTCAGGCCACCGTGTCGGTGTTCGACCACGGGCTGATGGTGGGCGACGGCGTCTTCGAGACCATCAAGATCGTCAATGGCGAGTCGTTCGCGCTCACCCGGCACCTCGACCGGCTCACGCTCTCGGCCCAGCGCATGGACCTGCCCGAGCCCGACGTCGAGGCCATCGCCGACGGCATCGGCAAGGTCCTGGCCGCCGCGGCGACGAACGGGCCCGCCTGGCCGCTCGGCCGCATCCGCGTCACCTACACCAGCGGCCCTGGCCCGCTCGGCTCCGACCGCGGCGACCAGGGCACCACGTCCGTCGTCATCGTCGGCGAGCAGAAGCCGTTCCCGGCCACCGCCGACGTCACCGTCGTCCCGTGGCCGCGCAACGAGCGCGGCGCCCTGGCCGGCGTCAAGAGCACGTCCTACGGCGACAACGCCAAGGCCCTGCTGCACGCCAAGAAGCGCGGCGGCGGCGAGGCCGTCTTCGGCAACCTCGCGGGCGACCTCTGCGAGGGCACCGGCTCCAACATCTTCGTCGTGCGCGACGGCCGCCTGCTCACCCCCACCCTGAAGTCCGGCTGCCTGGCCGGCGTCACCAGGGCGCTGGTGCTCGAATGGTGTGGAGCGGAAGAGGCCGACATCCCGGTGTCTGCCCTCTACGAAGCCGAGGAGGCCTTCCTCACCTCCACCACCCGCGACGTGCAGCCGATCAGGCGGGTCGACGACACCGAACTGCCCGTCGCACCCGGTCCGATCACCACCAAGGCCATGCGGATCTTCGCCGAACGCTCTGCCGCCGACCTCGACCCATGAGCTAGGGTCATGCCTCACAACTGATCGTGTGAGGCATACGTGGCAGTCGATCCGCTCCGCCCTGGAGATCCCGAGGCGGTGGGAGAGTTCCGCATCGTGGGCCGTCTCGGCCAGGGCGGGCAGGGCATCGTCTACCTGGGCGAGTCGCCCGGTTCCGGCCAGGCGGCCGTCAAGGTGATGACCGGCGGGATCGACCGGGCCTTCGCCCGCGAGCTCGCCGCCGCGCGCATGGTCGACGAGTTCTGCACCGCGCGCGTGCTCGTGGCCGACCTCGACCACGATCCTCCCTACGTCGCCGCCGAGTACATCGACGGACCCGCCCTCGCGACGGCCGGGCCGGTGCGTGGCGCGGCGCTGACCCGGCTGGCCATCGGCACCGTCACCGCCCTGGCCGCCATCCACCGGGCCGGCGTGGTGCACCGGGACTTCAAACCCGGCAACGTGCTGCTGGGGCCCGACGGGCCGCGGGTGATCGACTTCGGCATCGCCCGGCTGGTGGACGCCACCGCGACGCAGGGCGCCTCCTCGGGGACGCCCCCGTACATGTCGCCCGAGCAGCTGTCCGGTGACACCGTCGGGCCCGCGGCCGACATGTTCGCGTGGGGCTCGACCATGACGTTCGCGGCGACGGGGGAGCCGCCGTTCGGGCGCGACACGTTCGCGGCGGTGGCGTACCGGATCCTGCACGGCGAGCCCTCCCTCGGCGGCCTGCCCGAGCCGCTGCGCGGGATCGTGGCGCGCTGCCTGGCCAAGGATCCGGCCGCCCGGCCCGGCGCCCGTACGGTCCTGCTGGAGCTCCTCGGCGAGCCCCCGGACCCGGCCGGTGCGGGCGCCGCGCCCGCACCGGAGAGCCGCGCCCCCGACGGCTCCCGCGGCACACCCGAAGGGCACGCCCCGGCGGACTCCGTCGCCGGCGCGCTCGCATCCGAAGCGCGGGACACGACCGGTGACCAGGCTGGCGGGGCGGGCCCTGCCGGTGATC
>NZ_SMKP01000091.1:0-39425 GCF_004349015.1 Nonomuraea diastatica | reverse complement strand
CGCCCGGCCCGGCATGGACGCTTGCGGGACGCACCGGCCCGCCCGCCGCGCCGCCGTGGCCGGCCATCGCGCCCGCCTGCCAGCCCGCGCCCCCTGCCTGCCCTTGGTAGGGACCCACCCGGTAAGCCGCTTCCACTGTGCGCCGCGCCGACCCCGCCCCCATGGCCACGCCCACGGCGCCCATGCCGGCGACGCTCACAACGAGCGTGACCAGCGCGAATCCGGCGCCCGCGGCGATGCCGGCGAACGCGGCGGCGACCAGCCCCACCGCGAACCCGACCAGCAGTCCGATGACCCCGCCGCCGATCATTTTGGCGTAGCTCGCCCCGACGGGCGGCAACCCGCCGGGCACGGTCGGGTCCACGGCCCTCCCTCCAGCCGTCGCCATGACGCCATTGGCCGCAAGCCCCGCCGAGGCCGCCGCAACGGCACCGGCGTCCGTCGCAGGAGCACCCTCGACACCCCGGCCGGACACCCCGGCCCCCGCCGGCGAACCATCCCCGGCACCACGGCCGACTGACGCCCCCGCAACCCGAGCAGCATCGTCACCACGACCGGGCTCCGGTACGCACCATGCCGTGGCGCCTTCGGCGGACGGCTCCCCGCTGTCACCCGCGGACACGGGACCGGCCGTGACGCTCATCACGGCACCGGCACCGGCGGGAGCGGCTCGGGTCTCCTGCGACCCCGGCAGTGACCCTCCGTCGTCCGCCGTCGCGACGGCGCCCTCCACAACGTCGCTCTCCCGTCCCGCGGCGCTCCCCGGAACGCCCCCCGGCGCTGGAACGGCTCCCTGCGCGGAAACAGCCCCAGGCGTCGCAGCGCTCCCCAGCGCCGAAACGGCCCCAGGCGTCGCAGCGCCCCCCGGCGGGGGAACGGCCCCAGGCGTCGATGCGGTCTCCGCGCCGAGATCGGCGACAACCTTTTCCCGCGCCTGTCTCTCATCGGACGGCGCGGCCTGCGGCCGTTCGTCCCCCGTGCTTCGTTCGTGTTCCAATGGCGTGTCCGCCATCGTCGTCCTCCCTGGTAATTCGACGACCATCCGGCACCCCGGCCAGTCGTCGATGCGGATGGAACCCCCGTGCAGCTCGACGATCTCCTTCACGATGGCCAGCCCCAGTCCCGCGCCCCCCGCGTCGGCGGTGCGTCCCGCGTCCAGCCGGGAGAAGCGTTCGAAGACGCGCTCCCTGGCCGCCGCCGGGATGCCGGGACCCGGGTCGGTGACGGCGAGCCGTGCCGAGTCGCCCTCTTCGGCGCCGCTGACGGTGACCACGCCGCCCGGCGGGCTGTGGCGTACGGCGTTGTCGAGGAGGTTGGACAGGACCTGGGCGAGCAGGTCGGGGTCGGCGCGCACCCCCAGCCCGCCCGGGACCGCCGACCGGATGGTGACGTCGTCGCGGGCCAGCGACGCCTCGCGGACCGCCTGCTCGACGAGCCGCGCCAGCTCGACGGGCTCGGGCTCGATGAGGCGTACCCCGGAGTCCAGCCGCGACAGGTCGAGCAGCTGGGCGACGAGCCGTCCGAGCCGCTCGGTCTGGGCGAGCGCTGTCGACATGGTGACGGGGTCGGGCGCGGAGACGCCGTCCACGACGTTCTCGAGGATGGCGCGGAGCCCGGTGATGGGGGTGCGGAGCTCGTGGCTGACGTTCGCGACGAGCTCGCGCCGCTGCCGGTCGACCTCGCCGAGGTCGGCCGCCATCGCGTTGAACGCCCTGGCCAGCTCCCCCACCTCGTCGCGCGAGGTGGCGTTGACGCGCAGCGTGTAGCTGCCCTTGGCGATCGTCTGGGCGGCGCTGGCCATCTGGCGCAGCGGCTTGGTCATGCCCATGGCCAGCACCTGCACCATGATCAACGCCAGGACGACGGCGACCGCGATGCGCACCTCGCTGGACAGGCCGGAGGCGATGCCGACCTCGTTCACCACGAACGCCGTGCCCACGGCCAGCACGATCACGATGCCGAGCTTGACCTTGATCCGGCCGAGGAAGTCGAGCGGCCTCATTGCCGCACCAGCGCGTAGCCGACGCCGTGGACGGTGCGCACCACGTCGGAGCCGAGCTTGCGGCGCAGCGCCCGTACGTGGCTGTCGACGGTCCTGGTCGCGGCGGCTTCGGAGAAGCCCCACACGTCGGACAGCAGCCGGTCACGCTCGAAGACCTGTCCGGGCCGCTCGGCCAGCCGCCGCAGCAGGTCGAACTCCGTCCTGGTGAGCTGCGCCTCCACGCCGCGCACGAACACCCTGCGGGCCGCGGTGTCGATCTCGACCTCGCCGACCCTGATCACGGTGTCCTCGACGGCTAGCTGGGAGGCCCGTTCGACTCTGCGCAGCAGCGCGTGGATCCTCGCGACCAGCTCGCGCATGCTGAACGGCTTGGCCAGGTAGTCGTCGGCGCCGACGCCGAGCCCGACGAGCACGTCGGTCTCGTCGCCGAGCGCGGTCAGCATGAGCACGGGCACCGGCCTGGCCGCCTGCATCCGGCGGCACACCTCTAATCCGTCGAGACCGGGCAGCAGCCGGTCGAGGATCACCAGGTCGGGTTCGGCCCTGCCGTACTGCACGAGCGCGTCCTGCCCGTCGCCCGCCACCCTGACGTCGAACCCCTCGGCCGCCAGTCTGTTCCTGACGGCCAGGGCGATCGTCACATCATCCTCGACCACGAGGATGCGCCGCTGCTCTGCCACGTACGGAAGCCTAGAAGCGCCCTGTGCAGACGACACTGCCGAAGTTGTGCACATCCGGTGCAGACTGGGCGGGTGAACACCGTCGCATATCTGCGCCGCCTCGGCCTGCCCGATCTGCTCGGCGCTCCCGTCAGCGCCGAGAACCTGCGGGCTCTGCACGCCGCACACGTCGAACGGGTCCCGTACGAGGCCCTGGAGATCTGGCTGGGCCGCCCCACCACCGTCGATCCCGTCGAGTCCGCCGAGCGCGTCATCCGCGGCCGCGGCGGCTACTGCTACCACCTCAACGGCGCGTTCTCCGAGCTGATCAGGTCGCTCGGCTACGACGTGACCCGGCATGTCGGCGGCGTCCAGAACCGGGGCGCCGAGCCCGGCGTCACCGCCAACCACCTGGTGCTCACCGTGCGCGGCCTGCCGGCGGACGGCAACCCCGGCGGCGAGTGGCTGGTCGACCTCGGGCTCGGCGACGCCCTGCACGAGCCGCTCCCGCTGGTCGCGGGCTCCTACCGGCAGGGCCCTTTCACGTACGGGCTGCGCCCCTCGGAGGTCGCGCCCGGCGGCTGGCGGTTCGATCACGATCCGAGTGGTTCGTTCGAGGGTATGGACTTTGATCCGGTACCCACGGACATGTCGGCCTTCGTCAGCATGCATGAACATTTGACGACGTCTCCGACGTCCGGGTTCGTCCGGGTCGCCGTCGTCCAACGGCGCGACGGCTCCGGCGTCGACATCCTGCGCGGGCTCGAACTGCGCCGTGTGGGGACAGGCGCGCACACGATCATCCTGGACACGGCACGCGACTATTTCGCGGCCCTGGCGGACGTGTTCGCGCTGCCGCTCGACGACGTGAGCGCTCCGGAGAAGGAGAAGCTCTGGCGCAAGGTCCACGACGCCCACAGGGCCTGGCTGGCGGGCGATCCCGCATGATGGCCACGCGTGCGCACGGGCGCTATCGTGCACCTCGAGATGGGTGAGACCAGCAAGCTGGCCGGCCGCTACCGGCTGCTCAACCCCCTGGGTGCAGGGTCCGTCCTCCTGGCCTTCGACGAGGCGCACCATCGTGACGTCGCGGTCAGGCGGCTGCGCGTCCCCGCCGAGTTGCGCGACGCCGCGCTGCACGAGGCGCGCCGGGCCACCACGCTGCGGCACGCCTCGATCGTGCGGGTGCTGGACGTCGTGATCGAGAATCGCACGCCGTGGCTGGTGATGGAGTTCGTCTCGGGCGCCTCGCTGGAGCAGGCCGTGCGCTCGCGCCGGCCGCTGCCCGTCCCGCAGGCGGCGAGGGTCGGGGTCTGCGTCCTGTCGGCGCTGGCCACCGCGCACGAGGCGGGCATCGTGCACGGGCGGGTCGATCCCGGCAACGTGCTGCTCACCACGACGGGGCGGGCGGTGCTGACGGGGTTCGGCTTTCCCAGCCTCAGCATGTTGCCGTCCGCCGACCTGTGGTCGATGGCCGCCACGCTGCACTTCGCGGTCGAGGGACGTCCGCCCGGCCAGATGCCCGCGGAGGGCGCCGACCCGCTCAGATCCCTGGTCAGGGCGATGCTGCACCCGGCGGGGGCGCCGCCGATGGACGTGGTGCGCGAGACGCTCGACCGGCTGGCCGTGGACCGCCCGCTCGACGCGGTCATCGCGGGCTCGGGCCCGCTGCCGCCCGCGGGCGCGGCCGCGATCGGGCTGGCCCTGCTCGACTGCCTGCTGGCCGTCGGCGAGTTCCACGGCGGGGTGCAGCCGGGCAACGTCATGATCGACGGCAGCGGGCGGGCGCGGCTCCTGCCGCTGCTGCGAGCGGGCACGCTCCCCGCCTACACCGCCCCCGAGGGCGCCCAGAGCCAGGAGGCCGATCTGTGGTCGCTGGGCGCGACGCTCTTCACCGCGGTCGAGGGCGTTCCTCCCGCTCCTGGCGCGCCGCTGACGAGGGCGGGCACGCTGGCTCCTGTCCTGTTACGGCTGCTGTCGCGGCATCCGCAGAACCGTCCGACTCCCGACGAGCTCCGCTCCGAGCTGCTCGCGATCATGGCTCAACAGGGTTGAAAGCCTGGGCAACGATTGCGATACATCGCGAGCGGAACAACGACGGCCGCCCCACTCGTTGGACAGACGACGCACAATATGGAAGAGGCGGGGCGCGCGCTCCGCGTTCGGAGGATGTTGAGGATGTCGCCAGTCCAGAAGTACGCCATCGGCGCAGGCGCCGCCGTCCTGCTGTCGCTGATGATCTTTGGCACCGGCTTTATCACCCTGCTGGTTGTCCTCGGCGTGGTCGCCGCTCCGGTGATCGGTTACCTGATGCTCGACCCGTCGCAGCGCGAGCGCCTCAAGAGGGCGCGCAAGCGCGGCATCGGCTCATGACCCCGCCCGGCGGAGGCCCTCAGGCCTCCGCCGCGGTCAGCGCCGTCTGCACCCGCTGGGTCACCCTGCGCTCGACGTAGAACGACAGGAACGGCACCGTGCCGCCCAGCATGACACCGAGCATGTACGGCCACGTCCAGCGTGCCTTCATGCCCAGATTCATGACGGTGACGAGATAGATCATGTAGAGCCCGCCGTGGATGGGGGCGATGATCTTCGACAGGGCAGCCTGGTCGAAGCCATAGCGCAGCACCATGCCGACGCACAACACCAGCAGCATGACGCCGACCACGTAAGCCAGCACCCGGAAGGGCTTCAGAGCCGATTCCACGATTTAACCTTCCAGAGCCATCTCAGGGGACCTGCCCCGTTCCCGATCCGCTCGTACGGCGTCGCGTACGAAGTGGAACCACATGAAAACGGCGAATCCGGCAAAGATCCACCAGTTCGCGGCGTAAGCGAGGTTACGCCAGGTGAGCGTGCCGCCGACCACGGGCGGGGCGACCTTGACCTGCGCCAGCGAGCCCGACGGTGGTTGCGCCACGACATAACCGGCACGCACCTTCTGCCCCGTCCACAGGTTGATCAGTTCGCCCGTGGACACCGTCTGCACCTGACCGGCCGGCAGCCCCTCACCGCGGCGCTGCACGCTGTCGGTGCCCTGCTGCGGGCGCAGCCGCCCCGACACCGCGATCCGGCCCTCCGGCACGGCCGCCACCGCGGGATCGCCCGACGTCTTCACCCAGCCGCGCACCACCGGCATCAGCGTGCCGTCGTCGAGCCGGAGCGGCGTGAGGACCCAGTAGCCGTGGTCGCGGGAGACGTTGCCACCGGGGGCGTCGACGTCGGGCCGGCGGTCGGCCACCAGGAGCTGACGGCCGGCGTCGTAGACGCCCTCCGCGGTGACCCTGCGGCCGACGGCCTCACCGTTCAGCTGAGGACTCACCTGGGCGAGCGTGGTGACCGCGACAGGCGCGGGATCAGTGGAGGCGTGCGGCTTCCCCGAGTCCTGGAAGACGCCGAGCTGCCAGCGGCCGAGCAGGATGAACGCGATGAGGACCCCGATGGTCAGCAGGTGCAGCCCCAGCATGCGTGGGGAGAGAAGGGTCCTCAACATGCCTTAAAACTATCCGCCGGGTGGGGTGGTCCTCCCATCAGGCCGCCCCTGCGGCAGGGTGTGCTTCACCCCTACAGATCCCGCCAAACGCCGCAAACGTCACAGGCGCTCACGCTAAGCTGCTGCTCATGTCTGACCAGCATATTGACCCGGCGGGCAACACCCAGCAGTTCCGCGCGTTCGCACAGCGGCGCGAGCAGGAAGCTTCGACCCCGCCGAAGAAGTCGCCCATTGTGCCCATCATCGCCGTCGTCGTCGTCGCGGTCGTGATCGTCGGCGTCGTCGCCTTCCTCCTGCTCCAGTAGGCATCCGACCAGGACGACCCGCCGCGGAGGCCGTGGCGGGTTTTCGTCATTCCTGTGACGGGTTTCACCCTGGACCCGATCGGCGGCCACTCCATACATTGGATTTATCGTCCAATAGGTGCGCCGGGGAGGTCGCATGGCTGGGATAGTGATCGTCGGCGCCGGCCTCGCCGGCGTCTGCATGGCCATCAAGCTCAAAGAAGCCGGCCACCACGACTTCGTCACTCTGGAGAAGGCCGGCGACCTGGGTGGCACCTGGCGCGACAACACCTATCCCGGATGCGCGTGCGACGTGCCGTCGCACATGTACTCCTACTCGTTCGACCTCAATCCGGACTGGTCGCGGATGTTCGCGCCGCAGCACGAGATCCACGACTATCTGCGGTCATGCGCGGACAGGTACGGCGTGACCCCGCACATCCGGTACGGCAAGCACGTCACCGCCCTCGAGTACGACGACGCCCGCCGCTCCTGGACGGTCACCACGGACGACGGCGGCACGCTGCGCGCGAACGCCGTGATCTCCGCGATCGGCGCCCTGCACATCCCCAAATACCCCGAAATTTCGGGACGCGAGTCGTTTGCCGGACCGGCCATGCACTCCGCAGCCTGGGACCACTCCCTCGACCTGACCGGCAAGCGGGTCGCCGTCATCGGCACCGGCGCCTCCGCCGTACAGTTCGTCCCCAAGATCGCCCCCATCACCCGGGAGCTCACCGTCTTCCAGCGCACGGCCCCCTGGCTGCACCCCAAACCCGACATCGCGCTCCCACCCCGCGCGCGCGACGTGCTGCGCCTGCCCGGCATGGCCAGGACGCTGCGCACCGCCCTCTACTGGGCCCTGGAGTCGCGCGCGCTCGGATTCGCCGTCGACCCGCGCCTGATGAAGGCGCACGAGAAGCTGGCGCTCAAGCACCTGGCCGCCCAGGTCCCCGACCCCGACCTGCGCCGCAGGCTCACCCCCGGCTACCTCATCGGCTGCAAGCGCATCCTGATCTCCAGCGACTACTACCCGGCCCTCATGAGGGACGACGTCAAGCTGGTCACCGACGAGATCACGGAGATCAGGCGGCACTCGATCGTGGATGCCGCCGGGCACGAGCACCCCGCCGACGCGATCGTCTACGGCACCGGCTTCCGGGTGCTGGACTCGCTCGCCGAGCAGCACATCGTCGGCAGGGGCGGCGTGAAGATCCAGGACGTCTGGCAGCACGGCATCCAGACCTACTACGGCATCACCACCTCCGGCTTCCCCAACCTGTTCTTCCTGCTCGGCCCCAACACCGGCCTCGGACACAACTCGGTCGCCTTCATGATCGAGTCGCAGGTCCGTTACGTGATCGGCTGCCTGCGCCTGCTGTCCAGGACCCGGGCCAGAGCCCTCGACGTCAAGCCGGAGGCGCAGCGGGCGTTCGACCGGAGGCTGCGCGAGCGGCTCGACCCGCTCGTGTGGAACGCGGGCGGTTGCCGGTCCTGGTATCTGGACGAGCACGGAGTGAACAGGACGATCTGGCCGGGCTTCACCTTCGAGTACTGGGCGCGTACGCGGAAGGTGAAACCCGGCGCCTACCAGCTCATCTTCTAGCCGGCTTCACGACCATCGCGCTGCCGCCGCCCCGGCGGCTCGGCTCGGCCACGGCCTGGATGCGGCCCCTGCCGAGGAATTCCAGCGCCGTGGCGGCGCCGATCTCCGGGTTGAGCACGAAGCTGTGCCCCTTGGCCCCCAGCTCGGCCTGGTGCTCGGCCAGGAACGCCTGCTCGGCCTGCGTCTGCTCGGTGTTGCGCTGGGTGGCGCGCGGCGCCGCCAGCGCATCCGGCAGGCTCATGCCGAACTCGTACCGGTTGACCAGGATCTGCAGCACGGTCGTGATGATGGTCGAGCCGCCCGGCGAGCCGGCCGCCAGCACCGGCCTGCCGTGGTCGAACACCAGCGTCGGCGCCATCGACGAGCGCGGCCGCTTGCCGGGACCCGGCAGGTTCGGGTCGCCGGGCGCCGGGCCGAACGTGAAGTCGGTCAGCTCGTTGTTGAGCAGCACACCCCGCCCCGGCACGACGATGCCGTTGCCGCCGGTGGACTCGATGGTCAGGTTGTAGGCGACCACGTTGCCCCAGCGGTCGGCGACGACCAGGTGGGTGGTCTCGGGACCTTCCGACGCGATCGGCGCGGCGCTGCCCGCAGGCTGCGGGCACGGCTCGTACGAACCGTCAGGGCTGCCGGGCGCGGCCGGGTGCGCCATCGCCGTGTCGCCGATCTGGCAGGCCCGCTCCTTGGCGAAGCCGTCGGACAACAACTGCTCGAGCGGCACTCCGGGGATGTCGCCGACGTACGCGCCGCGGTCGGCGAAGGCCAGCCTGGACGCCTCCAGGTATTCGTGCAGGCCGACCTCGGGCAGGGCCTCCAGGATGTTGAGCGCCTCCCCGACCGTGGAGCCGCCGGAGGACGGCGGGGCCATGCCGTACACGTCCATGCCCTTGTAGGAGACCTTGGTGGGCTCGCGCAGCAGCGCCCGGTAGGCGCGCAGGTCGGACAGCTCCATCAGGCCGGGCCGGACGTTACGGGTGCTGCCGGGGGTGACCGGGGGGCGCTTGACGGTGGCCACGATCTCCTTGCCGAGCTGCCCGCCGTACAACCAGCGGGGGCCGCGCCTGGCCAGCTCGCGGTATGTGGCGGCGAGCTCCGGGTTCCTGAAGACCGAGCCGACGGGCGGCGGGGCGCCGTTCGGGAGGTAGAGCTCGGCCGTGGAGGTGAAGTCCTTGAAGCGGTCGGCGTTGGCGGCGGTCTGGTCGTGGAAGGTCTGGTCGACGACGAAACCCTTCGACGCCACGTCGATGGCGGGCCGCAGCGCCTTGGCGAGCGAGATCGTGCCGAATCTCCGCAGGGCGAGGTCCCAGTTCGCGACCGTGCCCGGCACGCCGGCGGACAGGCCGCTGGTGACGCCCTCCTCGAACGGGATGCCCTCCAGCGTGGTCGCGGTCATCGCCCTGGGCGCGGTCTCGCGGCCGTCGATCGTGAAGACCTTCCGCTTCCTGGCGTCGTAGTAGACCATGAAGCC
The DNA here is from genome assembly GCF_004349015.1 of Nonomuraea diastatica. Taxonomy (NCBI): domain Bacteria; kingdom Bacillati; phylum Actinomycetota; class Actinomycetes; order Streptosporangiales; family Streptosporangiaceae; genus Nonomuraea; species Nonomuraea diastatica. The sequence goes on along the minus strand of NZ_SMKP01000091.1, from coordinate 29,916 downwards.
GCCACCGGCCAGGCCCGACGAGTACGGCTCCGTGACGCCGAGCACCGCGCCCGCGGCGACGGCGGCGTCCATGGCGTTGCCGCCCTTCCTGAGCACGGAGACGGCGGCCCTGCTGGCGTCGAGGTCGACGGTGGCCACGGCGCCGCCGTACCCCTCCGCGACCGGCGCCTTCTGCGGGGGCTGTGCCGGCGCGGGCGCCGCCGGAACGAGCGAGACGAGGACTGCTGCTGCGGGAACGATCACTCGGCGCATGGTGTCCACGATGACCCAGGTACGCCCGTCGTGGTAGGGCCCCCTCACACACTGGGATGATGCGCTGGTCAAAGCGTTGATCTAGCGTGTATGACGTGCGCAGGAAGTACGGATTCGACCCCTACCTCGCCCTGATCGTGGCCGCCGCCCAATTCGTGATCGGCAAGGGCGCGTCCTGGGGGCAGCGGTTCTTCAGGGAACCGCTCGATCCCTATGCCTACGGGCTGCTGCTGGTCGGGCCGCTGGCGATCCTGCTGCACCGGCGTTTCCCGCTTCTCACGACCGCCGCCGCGCTGGCCGCCTGCGACCTGTTCCTGATCGGCGGTTACGCCTACGGCCCCAGCTTCATCAGCCCGGCGATTTTGCTGTTCCTGCTGGTCACGCGGGGCAGGCGGCTGATGGCCTGGACCATGGCCGGGGCGACGCTGCTGTCGTTCCTCACCTACGCCTGGCTGATCGGCAGGCGCGACCTCTTCCACAACGTGTGGATCCTGACCTTCATCATGCTGCTCATGGTGCTGGCCGAGCTGGTCAGGATCGTCAGGGAACGCCGGGCAGAACGCGAGCGCACGGCCGAGGAGGAGGCCAGGCGGCAGGCCAGCGAGGAGCGCCTGACCATGGCGCAGGAGCTGCACGACGTGCTCGCGCACAACATCTCCCTCATCCACGTCCAGGCCAGCACCGCGCTGCACCTCATCGACGCCAACCCCGAGCAGGCGAGGACCGCGCTGTCCACCATCAAGACGGCGTCGAAGGAGGTGCTCGGCGAGATGCGCTCGGTGCTGAACGTCCTGCGCGAGGGCGCACCCCGGGCCCCCACCGCCGGGCTCGACCGCCTTGACGAGCTGGTGGAGCGCTCCGGGGTGAACGTGACGCTCAAACGCGCCGGCTCCCGGCCGCTGCCGTCCCAGGTGGAGCGGGCCGCGTACCGGATCGTGCAGGAGTCGCTCACCAACGCCGCCCGGCACGCCCCCGGCTCGGACGTCACCGTGCACCTGGAATACGGCGAGCACGAGCTGCTCATCGCGGTGGCCGACACGGGCGCGACGGACGTTCCCCTCCTGTCCGAGGCCGGCAGCGGCAACGGCATCCCCGGCATGCGCGAGCGGGCCTCCGCCCTCGGCGGCACGCTGGTCGCAGGCCCGTCAGGCGCCGGCTTCCAGGTCGAGGCCCGGCTCCCCCTACCTGAGGAGACCCCATGATCAAGGTGCTGCTGGCCGACGACCAGGCGCTGGTGCGCGCGGGCTTCAAGGCGCTGCTCGACGCCCAGCCCGACATGACCGTGGTGGCCGAGGCCACCGACGGCGCGGAGGCGGTGCGGCTGGCGGGCGAGCACCAGCCCGACGTGGTGCTGATGGACATCCGCATGCCGGGCACCGACGGGCTGACCGCCACCCGGCAGATGCCGCCGGGGCCGCACATCATCATCCTGACGACGTTCGAGCTGGACGAATACGTCTTCGAGGCGCTGCGCGGCGGCGCCAGCGGCTTCCTGGTCAAGGACACCGAGCCGGCCGAGCTGATCCAGGCCGTCCGGGTGGTCGCGGCCGGCGAGGCGCTGCTGTCGCCCAGCGTGACCCGCCGCCTGATCGCGGAATACGCCACCCGTGCCAAGGCCCCGGTCGCCGTCGACGGGCTCGACCAGCTCACCGAGCGCGAGCGGGAGGTGCTCGCCCTGGTCGGCACCGGCATGACCAACGACGAGATCGCGGCCAAGCTGTTCATGTCGCCGGCCACGGCCAAGACGCACGTGAGCCGGGCCATGATGAAGCTGCACGCCCGCGACCGCGCCCAGCTCGTCGTCATCGCCTACGAGTCGGGGCTGGTGAAGCCCGGCTGGGCCTGACGGGCTTCAGCCGGAATGCGGGCCGGAGCGTCCTAGGACGCGAACCAGGCGGACACCGCATCGGCCATGCCCGCCGTGCCCGCCGTGCCCGCCGTGCCCGCCCAGGCCACGTAGCCGTCGGGGCGGATCAGCAGCGCGTCGGCGGGCGGGTCGTCGCAGCGCGCCCTGACCACCTCGATCCACTGGTCGTCGAGCCCGCCTGCGCCGCCGCCCAGGTCAAGGAGCACGGGACGGCCCGCGCGCATCAGCTCGGCCACCCTGCGCCCGTCCGCCAGGGCCAGGTCGGGGACGAACCGGCCGACCAGCGGATGGTTCCCCGACCCGTAGCGAGCGCCGGCGTCGTGCAGCAGCCCGGCCAGGTGGCGGGCCGGTCGCTCGAACGCGAACACCTCGGCGAGCAGCTCGCGCAGCGCGGCTCCGTCCTCGCCCTCCGCGCGGTCGATCGCCGCCTGGGCGCGGGTCTGCAGGAGCGTGCGCTCACCGACCGGCCGGGCGCTCGGCCTGCTGGCGCAGGCGCACCCCGATCCCGCCGCGCAGGTCATCGACCAGCTCGGGATCGACCGCGCGGCGGTGCGCAGCCGCCTCGCGTGACGAAATACGGTTGAACGCCGGGCCCGGCCCCTGACAAGGTCGGAGGATGCGGCGCACGTACGACGACCTCGTTCATGAGGCGGCCGGCGTCTCCGTTGACGGCTGGGACTTCTCCTGGCTCGACGGCCGGGCCACCGAGGAGCGCCCGTCATGGGGCTATGCCAGGCTGCTCGGCGAGCGGCTGGCGACGGTCAGGTCCGCGCTCGACATCCAGACGGGCGGCGGCGAGATCCTGGCCGGGGTTCCCACACTGCCTCCGGTGACCGTGGCCACCGAGTCGTGGCCGCCCAACCTCCGGCTGGCCGCCTCCCGGCTGCGCCGGCGCGGCGCCTGGGTGGTGGCCGACGACGAGGAGCCGCGCCTGCCGTTCGTGAGCGGCGCCTTCGACCTGGTGACCAGCCGCCACCCCGTGGAGACGTGGTGGAAGGAGATCGCCCGCGTGCTGCGGCCCGGCGGCTCCTACCTCTCCCAGCAGGTCGGGCCCAGGAGCGTGTTCGAGCTCGCGGAATTCTTCCTCGGCCCGCTCGACGGCTCGGCCCGCGGCATCGAGCAGGCGAGGCGGGAGGCCGAGTCCGCCGGGCTAGAGGTGCTCGACCTGCGGTCCGAGCGGTTGCGCATGGAGTTCCGCGACATCGGCGCGGTCGTCTACTTCCTGCGCAAGGTCATCTGGATCGTGCCGGGCTTCTCCGTCGAGCGCCACCAGGAAAGGTTGCGCGCGCTGCACGACCGGATCGAAAACGAAGGGCCGTTCGTGGCCCACTCCGCCAGGTTCCTGATCGAAGCGAGGAAACCCGATGGCCAAGCTGCGTGACGTGGTGGTCGACTGCCGGCACCCGGCCTCCCTGGCGAGGTTCTGGGCGGCGACGCTCGACGGCTACGCGGTGGCCCCCTACGACGAGGCCGAGCTCGCGCGGCTGCGCGCCAACGGGATCGACGACCCGGAGGACGACCCGACGGTGCTGGTCGAGGGCGGGCCGCCCCGGCTGTGGTTCCAGCACGTGCCGGAGCACAAGGTGGTCAAGAACCGGCTCCACCTCGACCTGGACGCCGACGACCCCGCCGCCGAGATCGACCGCCTCACCGGGCTGGGCGCCACGGTGGTGGACACCCGCGACGACTGGGTGGTCATGGCCGACCCGGAGGGCAACGAGTTCTGCGTGTTCTGACCCCGGCTCGCGGACGGCGGGAAAGCGCCGCGCCCACCCCGGGGCGCGGACGACCGGACGAGGTCAAGCGCCGCGCCTACCTCCGCGGGCGTACACCGGCCCACCCCTGAGCACTCCCTCGGGCGCAGGGGAAACAGGACCCGGCGTGTGATTCGCCGGACGGCCCCTTGGCGGATTCTGGAGGCAACCGTCAAGGAGGAGACATGAACACCATCGCACTGCTGGCGCCCCACTGGGGCGGCTCCGGATTCTGGCCGATCATCCCGCTGTTCTGGGGCCTGTTCTGGGTCGGCGTCGTGGCGCTCGCCATCACCGCCCGGCGCAAGGGCTGGTGGGGTCCTCGGCAAGCGCGCCAGGCCGGACCTGCCGGAGCTGCCGGACCTGCCGGGCCTGCCGGGTCACCCACCGCGTCCGCGGAGCAGATCCTCGCCGAGCGGTACGCCCGCGGCGAGATGGGCGACGACGAATATTTCGAGAAGCTCTCCGTTCTCAAGGGCGGGGCATCGTGACTTGCGCCCCGGCCTGAGATCCGGTGATTCCCGTATCGCTCAAGCGGCGGTTCGCGGCGCGTCACCCGCGCCACGAACCGCCGTTCGTGTGCTCGCGGCCGACGCGGTCGTGGGCCTTGCCTCCGACGCAGAGCCCCGGGTGCTGAGCGACGATCGTCCCGCGCCTCCACCCAAACGTCACCGTGGGTGCGACAACTGTCACTCGCCGCATGCGGGAGGCCGGGTTACGTTGCGGGTACGGGCTTCGTAGAGAGTGGGGACAACCATGCGGTCCATCACCGACTTCCGCCGCACGTTCGCCGGCCGCGCCGTGCTCGCCCGCTGAGCGTGAGCGCCGCCGCTCTGCTCGCCGGTGGGGTCGCCGCCGGGCTCGTGGCCGGCACCGCCTCGTGCACCGCCGCACAGGGCGGGCTGCTCGTGGGACTGGCCGACGGCCGCCACGGGCGTGATCCCGCGCTCGTGGCCTGGTTCCTCGCCGGCCGGCTGGCCTCCCACACGACCGCCGGCGCGCTGCTGGGGCTGCTCGGCTCGGCCGTCACCCTGCCGCCGCGGGCGCGGGCCGTGCTGCTCGTCGTGGCCGGCGCCACGGTGATCGTCTTCGCGGTCCGGCTCATGCGGCGCGGGCACGCCGGCTGCGCGCCGCCGCCGTCGCGGGCTCCGTCGAAATACACCGCACCGCTGCTGGGCGCGGCCACCATCCTGGTGCCCTGCGGCGTGACGCTCGGCGTGGAGCTGGTCGCCGTCTCCAGCGGGTCCCCGGTGGCGGGGGCGGCGGCCATGGCGGGGTTCGTCATCGGTACGGCGCCGGCGTTCGCGCTGCTCGGCTATGTCCTGCGGCGCGTCTCGCGTACCCGGCTGGCCAGGCTCGCCGGGGTCGCCGCGATCGCCGCCGGGCTCTGGACCGCCGGCTCGGGGATCAGCCTCGGCGGCTGGCTGCCCGCCCCCGACCCCGCGCAGGCGGTCAGCGGGCCGGGAGGCCAGACCGTCACGGTCTGGGCCACCCGCGACGGCTACCGCCCGGCCATCGTCTCGGCCCGCGTCGGCGTGCCCGTCGAGGTCGTCTTCAAGGTGGCCGAGCACGGCTGCACGGGCACCGTCGTGATCGACGGCCGCGACGTCGCCCTGCCGGCCACCGTACGCCTGCCGCCGCAACGGCCGGGAAGCCTGCGCTACGTCTGCGGGATGGGCATGTACTCCGGGATCCTCACCTTCTCCTGAACCCAGCTACCGGATCTTGGCCAGGTCGATGAAGTGGAGATCGCCCTTGAGCGTGTAACTGATGAGCCTGCCCGTCGGGTCCGTGGAAGATCTGATGGAGTAGCCCTCACCCTGGACGCCCAGAGAGCCGGACTTGCCAGTGTCCAGGTCGTACAGCCCCACGCCGGCGGGCATCCGGTCGCCGTACGCCGAGATGTAGAAGCGGTCCTGGTCAGCGGTGCCGGGTGCACACGGCCAGGGACGATCTTCTGCGACGAGCCGCCCCGGCGCCGGAAGAAATGCTCACCCTCCGCGGTCCAGCCCAGGCAGATGGTCACGCCGCAACCGCGTAGCGTCACGCCCGGGTGAGTGACGGCCGTTCTGGTCTCGCCGATCTCCACGTTCCGGATCCGGCCGAAATACGTGCCCTGGGGCTCCCCTCCCAACCCGGGAGTGCCGGCCCAGGGCCAGGCCAGACCTGCCTGCAAAAAGCAGACCCTAGATCGCCCGCCGCGCGTCGGGGGATGATGGCCGTCATGGAAGGCGGTCGCGAGCCTAGGAAGAAGCTCCAGTTCGTTACGCTCCTTACGCTGCTCAGCATTGTGGTGGCACTGGGCGCCTGGCTGCTGCCCGATCCATTCGCCTGGGGGCCGGAGCCGGGCTCCGGCGCCAAGGGCGACCCGCCGGCCACCCGGTCGCCCTGGCAGGAATCGACGCTGCCGCCCAAGAGCTCGGAGTCGAAGGGTGATGAGGGGATGGCCTACGCACAGGTGTACGACGCGCGTGAACTACGGGTACCGGCTGCGTCCTGCGGAACCACCCACGTCGACCTGGACGGCCCGGTCGTGACCAGTTCCGACCCCTCGTCCACACCGGAGCTGGAGTACATCGACGACTTTCCCTGCGATCCGCCGGTCCGTCCGGTCCTGGAAACGTGGCCCGACTTGTCGATCAGTGAGGGGCCGGCGCAAGGCGATCCCGCCAAGTGCGCGCTGGCCGTGAACGAGCAGCCCGGGTTCGCCAACAAGGAGAGGCCTCAGGCGGGGCGCCACTTCTGCCTCACCACCGACCAAGGCTTGGTGGTGTCCGCCAGCGTAACGAAGATGGAAGGGACCACCATGTACTTGCTCGTGCGGGCATGGCAGCCGGCCGGACAGCCCTGAAGAGCGCGTCGACTGCGGGACCCGAACACAATCGCCCTTCGTCGTACCTCACCTCCGAGAGGGATCGACCGCGGAGACCGTTGCACGGCCACGCGGCCGGACCGCGCCCGTTCACCCTGGAGCACTTGTCGGCGATTACGGTTCGCGATCGCGTGATCACGTGCCACTCTGTCGCCATGGCCTGGCAAGGAGAGGTGACGGCGCCGGCCGTACCGGCGCCACGTGTGGGAGACGAGCACGAGTTGCTGGCCGCGGCGCGTACGGGCGACGCGCAGGCCGCGCACCGGCTCGGCAAGCTCTACGCCCAGCACGGTGACCGCGCGGCCGCCAAGCACTGGTGGGAGCGGGCTGCCGCGGGCGGCAACGTCGACAGCGCCTACAACCTGGGCGTCTGGCACGAGAAGCACGGCAGCCTGGAGGAGGCCGTCTCCTGGTACGAGCTGGCCGCGAGCACCGGCGACGCCGAGGCCGCGGCCAACCTGGCCACGCTGCTGCTCGAACAGCGCGGCGACGCGGCGGCCGCCAGGGGCTGGTTCGAGGCCGCGGCGCGCAACGGGTCGAGGGCGGCCGCCCGCAGGCTCGCCCTGCTGTGCGAGGACTCGGGCGAGCTGGCGGCCGCGCGCGAATGGCACCGCCAGGCGGCCGCCGACGGCGACGTGGCCTCGGCGCACGACCTGGGGTTCCTGGCTTATTCCGCGGGCGACGACGAGGAGACCGTGCACTGGTGGGAGCGCGGGGCCAGGGCCGGCCACGCCGAGTCGGCGCACTGCATGGGTCTTTACCTGCACGCCAGCCGCGACCCTGAGGGGGCGGAGGGCTACTACCGGCTGGCCGCCAAGGACGAGCACGCCGGTGCCTCGTCCCGGCTCGGCGGTCTCGCGCTGTCCAGGGGCGACCTGCGTACGGCCCGCGCCTGGTTCGAACGCGCGGCGGGCGCCGGGCGGATGGAGGACCAGCGGATGGCCGGGTTCGTCTGCGTGGAGCTGGGCGACAGCGCGGCGGCCAGCCACTGGTTCGGCCGGGCGGCGGCCGGCGGCGACCCCGAGTCGGCCTACAACTACGCGCTGCTGCTCATCGCCGAGTTCGGCGATCTGGCGGGCGGGCAACACTGGTTCAGGCAGGCGGCGCTGGCCGGGCACCGCGAGGCCGCGGTCGAGCTGGGCGGGCTGCTGTCGGTGGCGGGGGAGCACGGCGAGGCGCGCGAGTGGCTGTCCGGCCCGCCGCCGCCTGCCTGCGGGCGGCATCGGGGCCGGTCCGCCGAGCCGGAGCTGACGGCGAGGGCGGAGCTGGCCGCCGCCGCGACCGGGCGCAGGGGCGGGGTGCCGCTGGACGTGGCGGACCTGACGGAGGTGCTGGGCACGTGGGATGTGGTGACCCGGCCGCTGCACGACCATTCCGAGGTGATCGGGTGGCTGGTGGAGCGGAGCGGGGTGCACGTGAGCGCGATCGAGCATCTGGCGTCGGTGCGCGGCACGCTGCTGCGTCCCGGCAGCGCGCCGTGGCCGAGCCCGGGCGAGCTCCGGCACGTCCTTGCCACCGCGCGCGACCTGCGCAGGCGGTTGGGGATGCGCTGACCGGCCGAGGTGAACCGGCTGCGCGACCGGCCGGGCGCACGATGACCGGCGTTGGCCGAGGCGGAACCCGGTGCGGTGATCAGCGCTGGCCGAGGTGGAACTGGTGGCCTTCGTCGTCCTTGAAGACGGCCGACCGGCCCCACGGCTGGCGCTGCGGCTCCTGGACGAACTCGACGCCGCGCGCCACGAGCTCCTCGTGCGTCCTGACGATGTCGTCGGCCTGGAACAACACGTAGTGGGGCATGCCCTTGACCGGCGTGGGCCAGTCGGGGGCGGCCTTGAGGAGGACCAGCCGGGCACCCCCGTCGGGCGGCTCGACCTCGATCCAGCGGTCGTCGCCGTAAGGCATGTCGGTGGTGACCGTGAAGCCCATCTTGCCGGTCCAGAAATCGACCGCGCGCTGCTGGTCGTCGACGTAGAGGGTGACCTGGCTGACGTTTACCGCCATCGTACCTCCCAAAGTATATCCATAACGGATATAACCAGAGTGGTGCTATCGTGTCAATCATGCTCACCGCCGCCGGGTTCCACGTGCTCCTGGCCCTGGCCAGCGGCCGCGGGCATGGCTACGCGGTGATGCGGTTCATCGAGGAGATCAGCGGCGGCGCGGTCAAGCTGGGGCCCGGCACGCTCTACCGGACCATCAACCGGCTGGTGGCCGACGGGCTGGTGGAGGAGTTCGACGCCGGAGACCCGGCCGCGCCCCACGACGCCAGAAGGCGCTACTACAAACTGACCCCGCAGGGTGAGCGGGCCGCACGGGACGAGGCCGAGCTGATGACCCGCCTGGTGACGGCCGCGAGAAAGGCAGGCCTGATCACATGACGTCGCTACGGCCGCAAGGATTGTGCCCGCACCTGTTCGTGCGCGACGCGGAGGCGGCGATCGGGTTCTACCAGGAGGGCCTGGGCGCGGTCGAGGTGTTCCGCAACACGCTGTCCGACGGGACGATCCTCTTCGTCGAACTCCAGCTCGGCGCCGGACGGCTGCTGGTCAGCGAGGAGACGCCCGCCTTCGGCGCGCCGGCCCCGCCGACGCTGGGCGGCAGCCCCGTGCTGATCCTGCTGGAGGTCGACGACCCCGACGCGGTGGCCGAGCGGGCGATCGGCGCGGGAGCCGAGGTGGAGATGCCGGTGGGCGAGATGTTCTGGGGCGAGCGGTACGGCGTGCTGCGCGACCCCTTCGGCCACCGCTGGGCCGTGACGACCGCCAGGGAACAGCTCACCCCCGAGGAGATCGTGCGGAGCACGACGTACCGCGTGGACGACTAGACGAGTTCGGTCACCGGCGTGTACGCCAGCCCGAGCGCCTCGGCGACCGGCTGGTTCGCCAGCCGGCCGTCATGCGTGTTGAGCCCGCCCGCGAGCCCCGCGTCGGCCTTGACGGCCTCCCGCCAGCCCATGTTCGCCAGCTTGACCGCGTACGGGAGGGTCGCGTTGGTGAGGGCGTAGGTGGAGGTGTTGGCGACGGAGCCCGGCATGTTGGCCACGCAGTAGAAGACCGATCCGTGCACCGTGTAGGTGGGCTCGGCGTGCGTGGTCGGGCGCGAGTCCTCGAAGCAACCGCCCTGGTCGATGGCGATGTCGACGAGCACCGAGCCCGGCTTCATACGGGACACGAGGTCGTTGGAGACCAGCGTCGGGGCCTTGGCGCCGGGGATCAGCACCGCGCCGATGACCAGGTCGGCCCCCAGGACCTCCCGCTCGATCGCGTACGACGTCGAGACCAGCGTCTTGAGCCGGCCCTGGTAGATGGCGTCGATGAAGCGCAGCCGGTCGACGTTGGTGTCGAGCACGGTCACGTCGGCGCCCATGCCGACGGCGATCTGGGCGGCGTTCAGCCCCGACACGCCGCCGCCGATCACGACCACCCTGGCCGGGGCCACCCCGGGCACGCCGCCCGGCAGGACGCCGCGGCCGCCGTTAAAGCGCATCAGGTTGTACGCGCCGACCTGCGGCGCGAGGCGGCCGGCGACCTCGGACATCGGGGCGAGCAGCGGCAGCGCCCCGCCGACCTGCACCGTCTCGTACGCGATGCCCGTGGTCCTGGCTTTGAGCAGGGCGTCGGTGCACGGGCGCGAGGCGGCCAGGTGCAGGTACGTGAACAACACCAGCCCCTCGCGCAGCCGGTGGTACTCCTCGGCGACCGGCTCCTTCACCTTGAGCACCAGGCTCGCCTCGTCCCACACCGCGTCGGCGCTGTCGACGATCTTGGCGCCCGCCGCCAGGTATTCCTCGTCCGTGATGGACGAGCCCAGGCCCGCGCCCCGCTGGACGGTGACGTCGTGGCCGTTGCGCACGAGTTCGTGAACGCCCGCGGGGGTCGCCGCGACCCGGTATTCGTGGTTCTTGACCTCGGCGGGAACGCCGATCTTCATCGGTGGATCCTTTCGCGCGCCGGCACGCCGTCGTACCGGATGGTGTTACGGCGAGCGGCCCCTAGAGGCGCGCCCATGCCTCGGTGAGCACGTTGCGGAGAATGGACCCGATCTCGGCGAACTCCTCGGGTCCGGCGATCAGCGGGGGCGCCAGCTGGATGACGGGGTCGCCGCGGTCGTCGGCGCGGCAGTAGAGGCCCGCTTCGTACAGCGCCTTGGACAGGAAGCCGCGCAGCAGCCGCTCCGACTCCTCGGCGTCGAACGTCTCCTTGGTGGTCTTGTCCTTGACCAGTTCGAGGCCCCAGAAGAAGCCGGAGCCGCGCACGTCGCCGACGATCGGGAGGTCGCGCAGCCCGTCGAGGGTCTCCTTGAACAGCGGCTCGTTCCTGGTGACGTGGCCGAGGAGGTCTTCGCGCTCGAAGATGTCGAGGTTGGCCAGCGCGACGGCGGCGGAGACGGGGTGGCCGCCGAAGGTGTAGCCGTGCGGGAACATGGTGTCGCCGTCCTTGAACGGCTCGAACAGCCGCTCATGCGCGATCATGGCGCCGATGGGCGAGTAGCCGCTGGTCAGGCCCTTGGCGCAGGTGATGATGTCCGGCACGTAGTCGAACTTCTGGCCGCCGAACATGGTGCCGAGCCGGCCGAACGCGCAGATGACCTCGTCGGAGACGAGCAGCACGTCGTACTCGTCGCAGATTTCGCGCAGGCGCTGGAAGTAGCCCGGGGCCGGAGGGAAGCAGCCGCCGGCGTTCTGCACGGGCTCGGCGAAGACGGCGGCCACCGTGTCGGGGCCCTCCATCTCGATGGCGCGGGCCACGCGCTCGGCGGCCCAGAAGCCGTACTCCTCGGGGGTCATGCCCTTGACGCCGGTGATCTCGTCGGCGCGGTAGTGGTTGGTGTTGGGCACCCTGATGGAGCCGGGCACGAGCGGCTCGAACATCTCCTTGAACGCCGGGATGCCGGTGATCGACAGGGCGCCCTGCGGGGTGCCGTGGTAGGCGATCTGGCGGCTGATGACCTTGTGCTTGAGCGGCTTGCCGACGAGCTTGAAGTACTGCTTGGCCAGCTTCCACGCGGACTCGACCGCTTCGCCGCCCCCGGTGGTGAAGAAGACGCGGTTGAGCTCGCCGGGGGTGTAGGAGGCCAGGCGTTGGGCCAGCTCCGCCGCCTTGGGGTGGGCGTAGGACCACAGCGGGAAGAACGCGAGCTCCTGGGCCTGTTTGGCGGCGGCCTCGGCGAGCTCCTGGCGCCCGTGCCCGGCCTGGACCACGAAAAGCCCGGCCAGGCCGTCGAGATAGCGCTTGCCGTGGATGTCGTAGATGTAGGAGCCCTCACCGCGGACGATGGTCGGGATCTCGGACTGCTGGTAGGAGCTGTGCCTGGTGAAGTGCAACCACAGGTGGTCTTGCGCGGCCTTGAGGACGTCGTTTTCCGGCTGCGTCATGGCTATCTTCCCTCGTGTCTGACTTCCCACAGTTTGCCTGTTCCCCTGGGACTTGCCAAGCGAATCGGTCGCGACACTATGCAAGAAAATCGAGATCCGCAGAACCGCTCTGTAACAGCAACGAAATCCGCACATCTGCTGCCGTGACTCAGCACGTTTTCCGCGTCATGGAACCTCGTATCCTCCTCTCATGACGGCAAAGCGCCTGTCACCCTGTAGAACTGTTCGAGAAATCTCTGTGAGAACGACCCCCGGGGGAACCGTCCGTGACTCCTGACCAGATCGAAAGCGCTGTCGCCGCCGCGATGCCCCAAGGCGTCGAGGAGCTCAAGCGGCTCGCCGCCATCCCTTCCGTGGCCTTCCCCGGGCATCCGGAGGAACCGGTGCGCGCCGCCGCCGCGCTGACGGAGGAACTGCTGCGTTCCGCCGGTCTGCCGCGCGTCCAGCAGGTGCAGGTGGAGGGGAGCTTTCCCGCGGTCTACGGCGAGGCGCCCGCGCCGCCCGGCGCGCCCACCGTCCTGCTCTACGCGCACTACGACGTGCAACCCGCCGGCGACCTGGCCGCGTGGCGCACCCCGCCGTTCGAGCCGACCCTGATCGACGGCCGGCTGTACGGGCGCGGCTGCGCCGACGACAAGTCCGGCGTCATCGCGCACGTCACCGCCCTGCGCGCCTTCCAGGGCCGGTTCCCGGTGGGCATCAAGGTCATCATCGAGGGCCAGGAGGAATACGCGGGCGAGCGTCTGGAGGCGTTCGTCGAGCAGAACCCCGAGCTGCTGCGGGCCGACGCCATCGTCGTGGCCGACACCGGCAACCCGCGCGTGGGCGACGCCTCGGTCACGACGTCGCTGCGCGGCATGGCCGCCTTCACCGTCGAGGTCCGCACGCTGCGCGAGTCTTTGCACAGCGGATCGTTCGGCGGCGCCGCCCCCGACGCGCTGGCGGCCCTGATGCGCATGCTGACCGCGCTGCACGGCGACAACGGCGAGGTCCGGGTGCCGGGCCTGCCCAGGGGCAGCTTCTTCGGCCAGGGGCCGGCGGAGGAGGAGTTCAGGCAGACGGCCGGCGTGCTCGACGGGGTCTCGCTGGTGGGCGCCGGCTCGCTGGCCGACCGCCTGTGGTCGTCATACTCGATCACCGTGACCGGCATGGACGTGCCGACGGTGTCGGGCGCGGTCAACGCCGTGCAGCCGACCGCCAGGGCCAGGGTGACGATCCGCATCCCGCCGGCCGGCGACCCGAGGACGACGATCAATGCGGTGACGGAGTTCCTGCGGCAGGTGGCGCCGTGGGGTGTGCAGGTGGCGTTCGGCGACGTCGTCGTGGGCTCCGGCTTCCAGGCCGACTCGGGCGGCAAGGCCAGGTCGGCGCTCAACCGGGCGATGGAGCGCGCCTTCGGCCGCCCGCCGCGCGACGTGGGCGCGGGCGGGTCGATCCCGTTGGTCAACACGCTGCTGAAGCAGTACCCCGCGGCGGAGATCCTGCTGTTCGGCGCGGAGGACGAGGGCGCCGCCATCCACGCGCCCAACGAGCGGGTCGACCTGGAGGAGCTCCGCCGCGTCGCCACCACGGAGGCGCTGTTCCTGCACGAGCTGAGCCTCCCGTCGGCGCTCGGCGTCTAGGAGGGGTTCTTGCCGGTCGCTCCTAGGTCGGGGCGAACATGCGGGGGCGGGCGTGCAGGACCACGACGCTCGGCCCCGGCTCGGCCAGGGCGTCGGCGAGCTCCTTGGCCAGAGAGGCGGGCGTGGCGACGCGGGCGGTGACGCCGAACGACGCGGCCAGGCCGGCGAAATCCGGCCTGGCCAGCTCGGTGCCGGTAGGCGTGCCGAACGCGCCGGTCATGTACTCCCGCAGGATGCCGTAGCCCCCGTCGTCGACGATCAGCCAGGTGACGTCCACATCGTGCTGGCGCATGGTGGCGAGTTCCGCCAGGCCGTACATCGCGCCGCCGTCGCCCGAGATCGCCAGCGTGCGCCGTCCCGAGGCCGCCGCGCCGACCGCGGCGGGCAGCGCGTACCCCAGGCCGCCCGCGCCCTGCGCCGACCACATGTGGCCGGGGAAGGCCGACCACGCCCAGTAGGTGAGGATGGTCATGTCCCAGAACGACAACACGCCGGACGGGATCGCCTCCAGCAGCGCGAACTCCAGCTCGTGGCCGCCGAGCCGGTCGCGCACCCGCCGCAGCACGTCCGCCACGGCCGCTTCCGCGCGCCCGTCGCCTTCCCTGGGCCGCACCGCCGCGGCGAGCGCGCCCAGCGTCGCCTTCGCATCGCCGTGCACGGCGAGCGAACCGCTCGTGTTGGCCTCCAGCTTGCCGGGATCGGCCTCGATGTGGACGACGCGGCCCCGCGGGCGCATCGTGTGGTAGTTGCTGGACAGTTCCCCCAGCCCCGAACCGGCGACCAGCAGCACGTCCGCCTCTTCGAGGAACTCGGTGACGAAGCGGTCCTCCAGCCACGACTGCAGCGACAGCGGGTGCTCGCGGGGGAAGACACCCTTCGCGGCGAACGTGGTGGCCACCGGCGCGCGCAGCCTCTCGGCCAGGGCGAGGAGCTCTGGCCCCGCCCCGGACAGGTTGACCCCGCCACCGGCCAGGATGACGGGGTTCGGCGCGGAGTCGAGCGCCTGTACGGCCTGCCGCACCAGCTCGGCACGGGGCCGCGGCGTGCGCGGGCACACGCTCAGGTCGGCCACCACCGGGACGTCCGCTGGCGCGAGCAGGATGTCCTGCGGGATCTCCACCCACGCGGGGCCCTGCGGCACGCTGAGCGCCGCCTCCCATGCCTGGGCCAGGGCGGACGGGATCTGCGAGGCCGCCCGCACGACCTGGACCGACGCGGCCACGCCGCGGAAGGAGCCCGCCTGGTCGGGGAGCTCGTGGAGGTATCCCTTCCTGCGCCCGCCCAGCCCGTCGGACGGGATCTGGCTGGAGATCCCGACCACGGGGGCGCAGGCCAGGCGAGACTCCATCAGGGCGGGCAGGGTCGCCAGCGCACCGGGGCCGGTGGAGACCAGGAACGGGGCCACCGTCCCGGTGGCCCGGGCGTGGCCGTCGGCGGCGAAGGCGACGCCCAGTTCGGTGCGGCATCCGACGTAACGCAGCGAGGAGCGGCGCAGCGCGTCGAACATGGCGAGCGCGTGCTGGCCCGGCTCGCCGAAGACGGTGGTGGCGCCGAGCGCGACGAGGGTCTCGGCGACCAGGTCTCCCCCGGTTCTCATGTCCGTTTCCCCAGCGCGAACAGGCTGATCAGGTCGTAGGCGACGTGCGCGGCGGCGACCGAGGTGATCTCGGCGTGGTCGTAGGCGGGGGCCACCTCCACGACATCGGCGCCGACCAGGTTGCAGCCCGACAACCCGCGCAGGATCTCCAGCAGCTCGCGGCTGGTCAGGCCGCCCGCCTCCGGGGTGCCCGTGCCCGGGGCGTGGGCGGGGTCGAGCGCGTCGATGTCGACGGAGATGTAGAGCGGCCGGTCGCCGATCCGCTGGCGCAGGGCGTCGGCGACCTCGTCGGGGCCGCGCCGCATGACGTCGGCCGAGGTGACGATGCCGAAGCCGAGCCTGCGGTCCTCGGCCAGGTCGGCCTTGCCGTACAACGGGCCCCTGATGCCGACGTGGCTGAGTGCCTCCGCGTCGAGGATGCCCTCCTCCACCGCGCGGCGGAACGGCGTGCCATGGGTGTACTCGGCCCCGAAGTAGGAGTCCCAGGTGTCCAGGTGAGCGTCGAAGTGCAGCAACGCCAGCGGCCCGTGCTTGCGGTGGACATCCCTCAGGAGCGGCAGCGCGATGGTGTGGTCGCCCCCGATGGTGACCAGCTTGGCGTCGAACCCCCCGACGGCCTGCTCGATCGTGTCGATGGCCCGGTCGATGTCGAACGGGTTGCAGGCGATGTCCCCGGCGTCGGCGACCTGCAGGTCGGCGAACGGAGAGACGTCCAGCGCGGGGTTGTAGGGCCTGATCAGCTTGCTGCCCTGGCGCACCGCGGCCGGGCCGAAGCGGGCCCCGGGACGGTAGGAGACCCCGCTGTCGAACGGCACGCCCACGATCGCGACATCGGCCCGCTCCACCTGGTCGAGGCGGGGCAGCCGGGCATAGGTGTCGGGACCTGCGAAGCGTGGGACCTGCGAGGCGTCGACGGGTCCCTGAGACATGAAACTCCCTTGTTAACGAGACGTACATAAGAGGCGCTATTGACACCCCTGGCAACGCAGACCACTATGTCGGAAAACTTCGTTTACTGGAAGGCAACCGCGTTGTCCGAACAGCTCTGGGGTGGACGCTTCCGCTCGCCCGCCGATCCGTCGCTGCTCGCTCTCTCCCGCGCGCCCGACAGCTACTTCCGCATGTCCGCCTACGATCTGGCGGGCTCGCGCTCCCACGTCCGTGAGCTGCTCAGAGCCGAGATCCTCGACGCTGCCGAGGCGGAGCGGCTGCTGGCGGAGATCGACACGCTGGACGCGGACGTACGCGCCGGGCGGGTCGGCCCGAACGACTCCGACGAGGACGTGCACACCTTTCTGGAGCGGGTTCTCGTCGAGCGGCTGGGCGAGGTGGGCGGCAAGCTGCGCGCCGGTCGCTCGCGCAACGACCAGACGGCCAACGACCTGCGGCTGTACCTGCGCGATCACGCGAGGAAGCTGGTGCTGGCCCTGGCCGGGCTGCAGGACGGCCTGGTGGAGCAGGCCCGCGCGCACGTCCGCACCGCCGCGCCCGGCTTCACCCACCTGCAGCCCGCCCAGCCGATCGTGTTCGGGCACCAGTTGCTGGCCCACGCGCAGGCGTTCGCCCGCGACGCCGACCGGCTCGAGGACTGGGATCGGCGCACCGCCCGCTCCCCGCTGGGCTCGGCGGCGCTGGCCGGCTCGGCGATAGCCGTACACCCTGAGCTGTCGGCCGCGGAGCTGGGCTATGACGGGCCGTGCGAGAACTCCATCGACGCCGTGGCCGGCCGCGACCACGTGGCCGAGTTCCTGTTCGCCACCTCGATGCTGGGGGTGAACCTGTCGCGGCTGGCCGAGGAGATCTCCATCTGGGCCTCGCGCCAGTTCCGCTGGGTGGAGCTGCACGACTCCTTCGCCACCGGCAGCTCGATCATGCCGCAGAAGAAGAACCCCGACATCGCCGAACTCACCAGAGGCAAGGCGGGCCGCCTGCTCGGCAACCTCAACGGCCTGATGGCCACGCTGAAGGCGATGCCGCTGGCCTACAACAGGGATCTGTCCGAGGACAAGGCGGCCGTCTTCGACACCGTGGACACCCTGATGATCGTGTTGCCCGCCATGGCCGGGCTGGTGCGCACGCTGTCGGTGAACGTCGATGAGCTGCGCAGGCAGGCGACCGAGGGCTTCACGCTGGCCACCGAGGTGGCCGACTGGCTCTCGCGCCGCGGCGTGCCGTTCAGCCAGGCCCACGAGATCACCGGCGCGCTCGTGCGAATGTGCGAGGACAAGGGGCTGGACCTGCACGAGCTGCCGGACGAGGAGCTGGCCGCCGTGGACGTGCGGCTGACCCCGGACGTGCGTCCGCACCTCACCGTCGAGGCGGCCCTCGCCGCGCGCACCGGCTACGGCGCCACCTCGCCCGACCGGGTCATCGAGCAGATCGACCGGCTCACCGACCTGCTGGCGCGGCAGCGCGCCTGGGCCCACGACCACCGGGGACCCGCGACGTGATCTCGATTCCGGACTCCCCCAGTCTCGGGCCGAGGGCCCGAGAACTGCGGCGCAGGCGCAGGCTCAGCCTGACGGAGGCGGCCGAGCGGGCCGGGCTCACCAAGGGCTTCCTGTCCAGGTTCGAGCGCGGCCAGGTGTCCATCTCGGTCGCCTCGCTGCTGCGCCTGTGCAAGGCGCTCGACCTGGACGTGGCCGACCTGTTCGACGGCTCGAGCGGGCGCCTGGTCAGGTCCGAGAGCCGGGCCAGGCTCGAGTTCGGCGGCAGCGGCATGACCGAGTACCAGCTGACGCCGAAGGACGAACGCAGGCTGCTGGTCCTGCTCAGCGAGATCGAGCCGGGCGGCGGGTCGGGCCACGAGCCGTATGCGCTTCCCGTCGACATCGAGTTCGTGCACATCCTCAAGGGGCTGTTCACGATCGAGGCCTCGGGCGAGCGGGTCGAGATGCGCGAGGGCGACTCGTTCCTGTTCCCCGGCGACACTCCCCACACCTTCACCAACCCCGGCGATGAGATCACCCGAGTCCTGTGGGTGTTGTCACCCGCACTGACCTCTCGCTCGTGAGGAGATCCACATGTCCACAGATGTCGCCCATCTGCCCCGGGTGGCGCGCAAGCACTACGGCCGCTACGTGGCGGCGATCGTCGTGGTGGCCGTCCTCGTGGCGATCGTCTCCTCGTTCGCCGGCGGGCAGATCGAGTGGAGCGTGGTCGGGCAGTATCTGACCGCGGAGGCCATCCTGACCGGCGTGGTCAACACCTTCGTCATGGCCGTGCTCGCCATGATCGTCGGGGTGGCTCTGGGCGTGTTGTTCGCGGTGATGCGGATGTCGCGGAACCCCGTCACCCGTGGCGTCTCCTACCTCTACACGTGGCTCTTCCGCGGCACGCCGCAGCTGCTGCAGCTGTTCCTCTGGTTCAACCTGGCGTTGGTCTTCCCCTACGTCGTCATCCCCGGCATCGTCGAGGCGCGCATGGTCGATCTGATGACCCCGTTCGTGGCCGCGCTGCTCGGGCTGGGCATCTGCCAGGGCGCCTACACCTCCGAGGTGGTGCGCGGCGGCATCCTCTCGGTCGACCAGGGGCAGACCGAGGCCGCGCAGGCGATCGGGATGACGCGCTTCCAGACGCTGCGCAGGATCGTGTTGCCGCAGGCCATGCGGGTCATCCTGCCCCCGATCGGCAACGAGTTCATCAGCATGGTGAAGCTCACGTCTCTGGCGAGCGCGATCCAGTACCAGGAGGTGCTGCACAGCGCCCAGAACATCTACTACGCCAACAACCGCGTCATGGAGCTGCTGTTCGTGGCGACGTTCTGGTACCTGATCGTGGTCACCATCCTCAGCCTGGGCCAGATGGTCATCGAGCGCCGCTTCTCCCGAGGGGTGAAGAAATGATCAAGGCAGTCGACGTCCACAAGCGCTTCGGCGGCAACCACGTGCTCAAGGGCATCTCGCTGGAGGTGGCCGCGGGCGAGGTGTTGTGCGTCATCGGGCCGTCCGGCTCGGGCAAGAGCACGTTCCTGCGCTGCGTCAACCAGCTGGAGACGATCGACGAGGGCGCCGTCTGGGTCGACGGCGAGCTGATCGGCTACGTCGAGCGTGGCGGGAAGCTGCACCAGCTCAGCGACGCTGAGATCGCCCGGCAGCGGCGGCCGATCGGGATGGTGTTCCAGCGTTTCAACCTGTTCCCGCACATGACCGCGCTGGAGAACGTGGTCGAGGGCCCGATCAGGGTGCTGCGCGAACCGCGCGACACCGCCCGGACGCGGGCGCTGGAGCTGCTGGAGCGGGTGGGGCTGAAGGACAAGGCCGACGCCTACCCCACGACCCTGTCGGGCGGGCAGCAGCAGCGGGTCGCGATCGCCCGCGCGCTGGCGATGCGGCCACGGCTGATGTTGTTCGACGAACCCACCTCGGCGCTCGACCCGGAGCTCGTCGGCGACGTGCTCGCGGTCATGCGCGACCTGGCCGCATCCGGCATGACCATGGTCGTCGTCACCCACGAACTGGGCTTCGCCAAGGAGGTGGCGAACCAGGTCGTGTTCATGGACGACGGCCGCGTCATCGAGGCGGGGACCCCCGACCAGGTCCTGGTCAACCCCGCCCACGAGCGTACGAAGACCTTTCTCTCAGCAGTTCTCTAGGAGTTCCGTTGTCTCGTCCCATCCTTCTGCTCGCCTGCCTCGCCGTGGCCGCCACCGCCTGCACCGCGCAGGCGCCGAAGAACCTCGCGACCGCATCGGACGGCGGGCTTCCCCCGAAGATCGCCGAGTCCAAGACCATGGTGGTCGGCAACGTCCCCAACTACCCGCCGCTGGAGTTCAAGGACCCCTCGACCAACCAGCTCACCGGCTTCGACATCGATCTCGGCAACGCCGTCGGCAAGCAGCTCGGAGTCACGGTCAAATGGCAGGAGACGTCCTTCGAGCAGTTGCAGAGCGCGGTCACCACCGGGCGGATCGACATGATCCTTTCAGGGATGAGCGACCTGCCCGAGCGCCGCGAGACGCTCGACCTCGTCGGCTACCTGAGCTCGGGCGCACAGTTCTTCTCCACCAGCAAGGTCGCCGATCCGAAGAGCCTGTGCGGCAAGACCGTGGGCGCCAGCCGCCGCACCTCCTTCCCCGGCGAGATCAAGAAGTGGAGCGAGGAGAACTGCTCCGCCAAGCCGATCAAGGTCGTCGGCACGGAGGGCTCCGCGGACGCGCGCACCCAGCTCACCCAGGGCAGGGTCGACGCCGCTGTCCAGGGCAGCGAGACCCTCCCCTACATCTCCCAGCAGGACCCCGGCAAGTTCCACCTCATCGGCGAGCCGTTCACCGAGGTCAACCAGGCCATGGGATTCGCCAAGCAGGACCCGCGCCTGCGCGACGCGGTCATCAAGGCACTCCGCGCCCTGCAGCAGGACGGCACCTACGCGAGCCTGCTCGACAAGTGGGGTCTCAAGAACAACGCCATCAAGCAGGTCACCCTCAACGGCACCACCCCGTGAGAAGCGGGCGGTTCTTCGCGGAGCCGGCCTCGTGACACCACTTCTCACGCTCGCCGGTCTCGTCGCCGGGCCCCCGCCGCTGCCACCCGACGTGGTCGAGCGGGCCAAGCGACACCTCCTCGACACGCTGGGCGCCGCCCTGGCCGGCGCCTCCGCGCCCGCTCCCGGCCTGGCCGCTCCCGGGAACGCCCCCGTCTGGGGAACCGGGCTGACGGTGGCGCCGCGCGACGCGGCACTGCTCAACGGCGTCGCGGCGCACGCGCTCGAACTCGACGACACCGGCGGCTGCGATCATTCCGGGGCCGTGGTGGCGCCCGCCGCGCTGGCCTGCCTCAGCCTCACCGACCGCCCGGTCACCGGCTCCGAGCTGCTGGAAGCGGTCGTCCTGGGGTATGACGTGGCCCGCCGTACGCTGGAGGCGTGTGGCGGCTACGCCGCGCACAACGAGGCCGGATGGCACTCGACGGGCACCTGCGGCACGTTCGGCGCGGCGGCGGCCAGCGCTCGGCTACTGGGGTTGGACAGTGCGCGAACCGCCCACGCGCTGGGGCTGGCGGCCGGATTCTCCGGCGGCCTGTGGGCCTTCGTGCATGACGGCGCGGCGAGCAAGCGGCTGCACGCGGGCCGCGCCGCGGAGGGCGGGCTGACCGCCGCGCTGCTGGCCGCGTCCGGCACGAGCGGCCCCGGCCGGATCTTCGACGACGTATGGGGCGGCTTCCTGCGGACCTACGCGGGCGCCGACGCCGACCCCGGCGCGCTGACCCGCGACCTCGGCACGGCATGGCGGATCTCGCGCTGCTCCATCAAGCCGTACGCGTCCTGCCGCAGCACCCACTCCTCCATCGACGCGATCGGCGGCCTGGACCTGCACGCCGGCGAGATCGACCGCATCCACGTGCGACTGAGCCCGCTCGTGGCCGACATGTGCGGTGGCCGCGACGTCACCACCCTCCCCCGCGCACAACTGAGCCTTCCGTACGCCATCGCCGCCAGAATCCTGTACGGCGACGCCGACCTGGCCGCCTACTCCCCCGAACGGCGCGGCGACCCCCGGGCCGCCGAGCTCATGAACCTCATCCACCTGGAGGTGGACCCCGAGATGGGCGGCACCGACGAGCCGACCCTGACCGTCACCACGACCACGGGCGCCGTCCGGCGGGCCAGGGTGAGCGACCCGCTCGGCTCTCCCATCAACCCGCTCTCCGACGGGCGGCTGCTCGCCAAGTTCCACGGCCTCGCGCCGGGCCGGCAGCGCCTGGCGGATCAGGTCATGACCCTCGACACCCGCACGGACGCGCGCGACCTTCTCCCGCTCCTGTGACGATGCCCGCAGCCGCCTCACCGGGAGTTCGGAGGTGTGGACGCAGGGTCAAGGATCCCGCGACTCCCGGCCATGGACTGCCCGGCCCTGCGCTCGCTATGTTCGTCTGACGTGATCGTTGCTGACCGCCGTCCGGTGGCGCGCCACATGATCGGCCCTGGCGCCGCCCCGCCGGGCGAGGACGGATAGAGGACAGATCAAGGACCGCCGCGCCTAGGCTTTTCGTTGCTTCGCATGTCAAGGGGGGACTCAGGTGCGACTACTGAAGCGCGGATCCGCGTAAGCCCATGAGGGGCAGGGATTCTCCCGTCCCGCATGGCCTAGTTCGGTTACATGTAGCCATCGGTCGAACCCGGTAGGTGATCGGGCCTGCGGACTGGTACGGGC
This sequence comes from Nonomuraea diastatica, assembly GCF_004349015.1. Taxonomy (NCBI): domain Bacteria; kingdom Bacillati; phylum Actinomycetota; class Actinomycetes; order Streptosporangiales; family Streptosporangiaceae; genus Nonomuraea; species Nonomuraea diastatica. The sequence continues at coordinate 7,428 of NZ_SMKP01000091.1, read as the reverse complement.
CGGGCGCGCTCGACACCGTGGCGCGCCGGCCAGGAACTTCGGCGTCGTCGGGGGGCGGCAGCGCATGTCGCATGAAAGTGATCGTCGTGACGCGATCTCTGTACTACGTGGACGAATCTCCGCACCTGTGCTGGACCGAACACGTGGGAACTTCGCCGCGTTCTTCCCGTTCGAACGGGGCCGGGGCGGGGCGGGCAGCGCGGTCGCCCCGTGGGTGTCGCTGTGCCACGGAGTGGTGCACCGGCCCGAGGTGATGGTCGACGCCCGGAGGTTGCTGGAGGGCGCCGGCCTGCATGTGTGGCGGTTCGGTTGCCTGACCGGCGGGCAACCGTGGTTCTCCGGGTTCGCCGGGACGCGGATGGAGACGGCGGTGATCGACCTGTCCGACGGGTTTCCCGCCTATATGGCGCAGCTCCGGGAGAGGTCTCCGAAGTTCCTCAAGTCGACCCTGTACAAGGAGCGGAAGCTGGGCCGGGATCTCGGCGTGGCGAGTCTCGATCTCGATGTGGCCGACGAGCAGCAGTTCAGGCTGCTGCGCCGGTGGAAGTCCGGGCAGTATCGGGCGAAGGGGCGCCCCGACCGGTTCTCGAAAGCGTGGATGGTCGAGCTCGTGGAGCAGCCGCACGCGACCAGCGGCCCCGACTTCGCGGGGCAGCTGACGATGTTGTACGCCAGCGGCCGGCCGGTCGCCGGGCATGTCGGCATCCGTACGGCGACCACGCTGGTGGGCTGGTTCCCCGCGTACGACCCCGCCCTCGCCCGCTACTCGCCGGACCTGATCCAGCACGTACGGATGGCCGAGGCCGCCGCGGCGGCCGGGGTGTGCACCATCGACCTCAGCGTGAAGGCGGACTCGGAGTACAAGGACGCGCTGAGTAACACGACCGGCTTCGTCGCGTCGGGGGCAGCGCGCCGCCCCACGGGCACTGCCTGCCTGCACCACCTGCGAGCCGCGCCGGCGGACCGGTTACGGCGGCTGGTCCTGGAGACACCCACGCTGTATCGGCGGGCCGACCGGATGATGCGCTGGTTCGGCCGGCTGCGGGGTGGGGCATGATGCTGCGGGCGGCGATGACCCGGCGGCTCGGCCAGCCGTGCGTGCACGTACCTTCCGCCCGGCTCGGCCTCTACCTGGCGTTGCGCCATTGGACACGGCCGGGCGACCGGATCCTGATCGCGCCGACCAACTGCGAGACGGTGGTGTTCACCGCCCTGGCCGCCGGTCTGGAGCCGGTGATGGCCCCGATCAGCATCCGCGACGGCAACATCGACCTGGCCAGGGTCGACTACCGGGGGATTGCCTGCGTCGTCACCACACACCTGTACGGCCAGCCCGACCGGATCGTCGAGTTGGAGGCCGCCTGCCGGGAACGAGGCATCGTGCTCGTCGACGACGCCGCCCACGCGCTGGGCGTACAGGTGGCGGAGCGCCCGCTGGGCACCTTCGGCGACGTCGGGGTGCTGAGCCTGGCCAAGCACGGCCGCGCCATGTCGGGCGGGCTCCTGACCAGCACCGACACCGTACGGCTCGCCGAGGCGGCCCGCACGCGGGACACGCTGCTGCGGCCGGGAACCTGGCACGGCCACCTGAGCGCCCTGCTGCGGCCGATGGCCCGCGAAGCCATCGCCCGCGCCGGGCTCACCGGCCCCGTGTGGCAGGCGATGACGGCGCTCGGCCTGGCCCGGTGGGAGGGGCACCGCCTGGCCGCGTGCGAGCCCGAGCTGCGCGCCGCGCTGGCGACGCCGTTGGGCGACGAGAACGCGCGGCTGTCCGTGCTCGACCGCTGGCTCCGCGTCGACCAGGCCGCCTGGCGCACGCGTCAGACCGCGGCGCTGCGCCGCTACCAGCTGACCCGCGTGCGAACGGCCGAACGTGAGCGTGGGCGCAGGATCGCCGGCGTCGAGAGGCTGCGGGCGACGCCCTGGGCCGCCGACGGCGTCAAGGAAGGGCTGGCCCTGCCCCTGCTCCGCGTCCCGCTCCTCGTCCGGCAGCGTGACGACGTGGTGCGGGCCCTCGAACGGCGCGGAGTGGTGCCCGGCTTCGTCTACGACCCACCGCTGAGCGACTATCTCGCCCTGATACGGCCGGGCCCCGCTCACGCGCACACCCGCTGGTGGACCCGCCACGTCCTGCCCGTCGACCCCCTGCACGCCGAGCGCGTCGAAGCGCTGCTCACCGAGCTCGGCGTGCACCCGGCCCCGGCGCTCCATGACGTCCTGGCCTGACCGGGCGCGCCCGGGGTTGCTCACCCGCGCGCGGGGAGCTGCGCCATCCCCTGTTCGCCCAGGCCTAGGCGCTCATGGCCAACACCACGGCCACCGCCGTCCTGGGGCTGGGCTACTGGATCCTGGCCACCCGCCTGTACGCGCCCGCCGACTTCGGCGAGGGACAGACCCTGATCAGCTCGATGCGCCTGTTCAGCTCGCTGGCGGGGCTGGCGTTCGTGGGAACCATGGCCCGTTTCATCCCGGTGGCCGGCCTGCACACCGCCCGGTTCATCCTGTACGGCCACGCCGCCGCGATCGGCCTGGGTCTGCTCGGCGCGACGGCGTTCCTGCCACGCTCCGCCCCCAGAGCCGTGCCGGCCGGCTCGCCGCCGTACAACTCGGGCCGGCCCTGCTGATCATCGGCTCCACCACGGCGCTCTTCCCGATCGCCGGGATCGCCGGCGTGGGCTACGCCACCCTCGGCGCTCAGAGCCTCGTCGTCCTGCTCGTCCTGCCCGACCTGAGGCGGGCGCTGGTCAGTCCCGGTCGATGTACGTCAGCAGGCGCTCGGTCCGGGCGCGGTCCGCGGTGGCCAGGGCGACGCCGTTGACGAGGGTCAGCGGGTCGCGCACGTCGAGATCGGCGGCCGCCGGTCAGTAGTGCGCGGGACGGCGGTGCACGAGCCGCAGACCCATCTGGACCAGCGTCCAGCCCAGGCGGATCTCCCAGCGGCGGGCGGCACGGACGGGCGTCCTGGCCAGGCGGCGGCGCTCCGCCTCCGCGCGCAGCTCAAGGGCGCGCACGCGCTCGACGTACAGGAACAACTCGGTGTTCATCAGCCCTCCAAGGGTTCGCTTCAGATTCGCTTCAGGTGCGGAACGGGAAGCCGTTGACGTGCAGGGCGACGTTTTCGCGACCCTGCGCGGCGCCCGCCTCGCGGGCCGCCGCGCAGCGCTGCCGCCACTTCGCGACCAGTTCGTCGAACTCACGGCCGAGGTCACGCAATTCCTCGGCCGTGAGCGACAGCAGATATTCGGAGCTGAAGGCCGCGCCGCGCCAGTCGTCGGTCCAGGCGGGCTTGGTGTCGAGAAACTCCTCGTACATCTCGCTCCGCTGGCGGGCGTAGACGCGGGACACGGCGGCGTGGACGGCGGCCCGCTCGGGGGCGTCGCGCCAGTCCTCGTCCCTGGTGCTGAGCACGGTGGAGGCAGGCTGCCACCACCGCTCCCTGCCGTCGCCGCTGCCCGGCTCGGCCTCCTCGATGATGCCGTGCGCGGACAGCTTGCGCAGGTGGTAGCTGACCAGCGACACGGCCTCGTCGACCTGGTCGGCCAGCTGTGAGGCCGTCGCCGTGCCCGCCATGAAGAGCGCGCGGTAGAGCTTGATGCGCAGCGGGTGACCCAGCGCTTTGAGCGTGTCGATGTCCTTGACGCGATGGTTCTTCTCGGCGGCCATACCTCAACGGTAGAAGCGAAAGCTAATTTGCGCAATAGAAGTTGCGCAAATTACCCTTCCTACCTTGGGACGCGCCGGCGTACGGCCGGGCTCAGGACCGGCCCTACCTGACGGGCAGGGAGTAGACCCGGCGCACGCTGCTGCCGAGCCGGCTCACGTCGGCGCCGTACACGTGGAGCGACACCCCGACCTCTTCGCTGGTGTTGCGCACCATGTGGATGTCACCGGGCGGCGCGAACCCGCTGACCTCGCCAGGACGGTTGGCCGCGCGCCCGATCTCCACCAGATGGTCGCCCATGTCGCGGTAGAGGGTTTCGTTCTCGATGCCGCTGAGGATGCCGAACGTGCACCACGCCACATGGTCGTGGATCCCCGTGAACTGGCCGGGCCGCCACACGACCGCCACCACCGAGAAGTCCTCCCGGGCGTGCAGCACGTGGGAGACGTACCCGTCGGGTGAGCCCGCGCGCTCCTCCGGCGTGAGGATGTCGAGCCCGGGGAGCCGGTCGCGGAGCAGATCGGCGACGGTGTGCGCGGTGTCGCGGGGTGCTGGCTCACGCGCCACGATCTCGGAGATGCCGGACACGAGCGGATCCAGCCCCGGACGGACGGCGGTGACGGTGCGCATGAGGTTCTCCCTGGAAGTTCGCCTTCCCTTCTACCGTGTCCCACATGGATCGATAGGTCCAACAGAAGTCTTCTGGTCCATCGATAGATATGATTGATGAATGCTCGACGTCACCCGGCTTCACGTCCTGCTCGCGGTCGCCCGCACGGGTTCGCTGACAGCGGCCGCCAGAGAACTCCACTACTCCCAGCCCTCGGTCAGCCATCACCTGGCCAAGCTGGAGGCGGAGACCGGGGCCAAGCTCATCCAGCGCGCCGGGCGCGGCATCCGGCTCACGGACGCCGGCCGGCTGCTCGCCGGACGCGCCGCCGAGATCATCGGCCGCCTCGACGCCACGTCCGAGGAACTGGCCGCCCACGTCGGGCTGCGCACCGGCCGCGTGAGGCTGGCCGCCTTTCCCTCCGCGCTGGGCACGTTCATCCCGAAGGCGGCCGGCCTGCTCGCCGCCGCCCACCCCGGGCTGCGCCTGGAGCTGACGGAGACCGAGCCGCCGGAGGCGCTCAGGCTGCTGCGGGCGGGCCGGGCGGACGTGGCGGTGATGTTCCGGTACGACGACACCGCGCCGGAGGACAACGGCCTCCACATGATCCACCTCTTCGACGACCTCAGCTACCTGGTGTCCAGCACGCCGGCCGGTGGGCTGCACAGTGACCTGGCCGAGCATGCCGACTCACCCTGGATCGCGGGCTGCGACCGGTGCCGCAGCCACCTGCTGGACATCTGCGACAAGGCGGGATTCGCGCCGCGCATCTCGTTCACCAGCGACGACATCGTGGCCGTGCAGGCCCTCGTGGCGGCGGGGCTGGGCCTGACCCTGCTGCCCGGGCTGGCGCTCACCGCGCACCGCCACCCCGGCGTGCACGTGGCCGAGGTGCCCGGCTCCACCCGGCACGTGTACGCCGCCGTCTACGGCGAGCCACCCCACCCACCGGCCACGGAAGCACTCGTCAAGGCGCTGCGCGCAAGTTTGTGACGCCGCTTTACGATGGCCGCATGCCAGACATCACGACACTCGCCCTCTTCTCCGTGGCCGTCCTCGGCCTGCTGCTCGTGCCCGGTCCGGCGGTCGTCTACATCGTCACCCGCAGCGTCACGCAGGGCCGCGCCGCCGGCCTCGTTTCCGTGCTCGGCGTGCACGCGGGCTCACTGGTCCACATCGGCGCGGCGGCGCTGGGCATCAGCGCCCTCCTGGCCGCCTCGGCCACGGCGTTCACCGTGGTCAAATACGTGGGCGTGGCCTACCTGGTCTGGCTCGGCGTACGCAAGCTGATGCACAGGGAGAGCGACGCGGACGCCGTCGAACTGCGCGTGCAGTCGAAGCGGCGGCTGTTCTGGGACGGGTTCGTGGTCAACGTGCTCAACCCGAAGACGGCCGTCTTCTTCCTGGCGTTCCTGCCACAGTTCGCCGATCCGGCGATGGGGCCGATCGGGCCGCAGATCCTGCTGCTCGGTGCGATCTGGCTGGTGCTCGGGATGGCGTCCGACGGCACGTACGCGATGCTCGCCTCGGCGCTGGGCGGCCGGATTCGCAGATCCGTCCGGGCGCGCCGGCGGCTCGACGTCGGGAGCGGCGTGGTCTATCTGGGGCTGGCGGCGTGGCTCACGTCCGCGAAGGCATGACAAGGGCGGAAATTTTCCAGCCATAGTGCGATAGTTGAGATCACACGCTCGTCGGGGGGACGACACGTCGCGACGTACCTAAATGGGCGGACTCATGGACACGCCACCACACCGCCTCGCGCTCGAACGGGTCGTCGAGGTCTACTCCGGTCACGACGACCTCGTCGGCGTGACCGGATCTGGATACGTGATCGGCGCCGACCTGGTGCTGGCCTCCGGCCAGGTGGTCGGGCCCGATACGCCGTGCCAGGTGCGTGCGCCCTGGTCGGCCCGGTGGGTCGCGGCCGAACAGGTGTGGCGTGGACGCGGCGCGGCGAACGCGGTGCTGCTGCGGGTGCTAGGCGCCCCGTGGGCCGAACTGCCCGGCATCGACCACGTACGCTGGGCCAGGGCCGCCGCGCCCGGCGTACGGTGCCTGGCCAGAGGGTTTCCGCGAGCGGGGCAGCGCGCCGGGTTCCGCGACGCCGAGACGCTGGCCGGCGTGGTGGACGCCCCGGCCGACGCGGCGTCGAAGGCGCTGACGGTCTCCGTGGGGCACCTCGGGAGCCACGCGGTGCCGGGCTCGCTCTGGGGCGGCATGCCGGGCGCCGCCCTGCTCGCCGAACCGGCCGGCCAGATCATCGGCGTGATCACCTCAGGAACCGGCCCGCGGCTGGACGCCGTACCGGTGACCGCGCTGCTGAGCGACGCGCGTTTCCGCGAGCTGGCCGGCGTGCCGCCCGGCCGGGTCGAGACCGTGACCGGCGACGAACCCTCCGTGCCCCTCGCGGACCTGCTGACGCCCGCCCGGGACGACCCGCCGCCGGACGGCCCCGGCTGGACGCTGCTGGCGGCCCGTCACGCCGTCGTGCCGTTCCTGGGGCGGGAGGAGGAACTGGCTCGGCTGCGCGCCTGGGCCGCCGAACCGGCCGCGCTGTCGATCGCGGTGCTGACCGGCCGCCCGGGAACCGGAAAGTCCCGGCTGGCGGGCGAACTGTGCGCGGAGCTGGCGGGGTCCGGCTGGGACGCCGGCCTCCTCCTCCTGGACACGCTCTACGCCCTGGATCCCCCGCCGGACACGGACACCAAGACGGACACGGACGCCGGGCCGGACACGGACACCAGACCGAACACAGACGCCAAGACGGACGCGGACGCCGGGCCGGACGCGGATGCCGGCCGCGCGGCGATGGGAGGACGGGCCGGTGCCGCGTTGAACGCCGTCCGGCCGACGTTGCTCGTCGTCGAGCATCCCGAGCCCTCCGTTCCCGTGGTGGGCGAGCTGATCCGGCGGCTGGCCAAGCACGACCGCAACCCCCGCGTACGGCTCCTGCTCGTGGTCCGCGAGCCAGGCGAGCCGGGGTGGTGGCGGCGCCTCGACACGGCGGCGGGCGGCTGGCTGCGGCGGCTGAACACCACGACGATCCAGCTCAACACCAGCCCGCTGACGCTGCCCGAGCGGACGGAGCACGCCCGTGCCGCCATGAAGGCGTTCGCCCCCAGCCGGGCCGCGCTGCCCGCCCCGCCCCATCTCGACG